>DSAK01000130.1 GCA_011372825.1 Campylobacterota bacterium
ACATAATAAAAAGTAGCCCATATACCACTTAGTGTAAATCCAAAAATAATAATATTTGTGTGAAGTGGTCTTAGCCTACTAAATGTACCATACTCACCCAAAAGATAGTTTAATTCTGGAAATGCCAATTGAGCCGCGATAAGCGTACCAATAATCATACCAAGAATTCCGAACAAAATTGTTGTATAAGTAAACAATTTGGCTACGGAATAGTCATATTCCAATGCAGCGTTTGATTGCATGCAATACCCCCTTATAAAATTTGTATGCTATGATCAAAAACCACAGCACTCAATAGAAATTATAATAATTTTTTTAAAAACGAACCTTAAAATAAGAGTATTAAGAATAAATTTTTAACACTTTCTTAACAAAAAGTAGCGATCAGTCTGAATTTTAGGGGTTTACAAAGTTTTAAAATAGATAAAAAAAATGAAAAAAAGAGTATTTTTGTCTCTTTTATGATCATTTAACACAAAGGACAAAGAGGTTTTTATCCCTTTTTTGAGCTTAAAAAAACTTTTACTACTTCTAATATAAAAATTTAATATTTGTTTAATATTAAGCCTTCCCTTTTGCATTTTTTATAGAATTAATATATGTATAATCTATTACTATATCTCTTTCATTTGGGAGATTTTTTATCACTCTTTGTATCATAGACTCAAAATCTTCAAAAAGATAATTTGCCATGGAGCCTGGAATTGGATTGATTTCATTGAGATAAATTTCTCCGTCTTTCTCAAAAAAATCACAACGGATAATGCTTCCATGAAACATTGAGCCATAAATAGCTTTGAAGGCATTTTGTATTTTGTCTGCTAAATCACTAGGTATTGGTGCATCTTTGGCTTTATGATTGCGACTAAAGTCCATATATTTTTTCTCAAAATCCAAAAACTCCTCTTTTTGAGGCTCTTCAATGATAGAAAGCTCCCACTTATCAGTATAACAGCCTGCTTGATTGTACTCCTTGATACCACTCATAAAAGGCTCAATGAGCAACAAGTCATCATACTCAAAAGCAACATCAAGAGCATAATCAAGCTCACTTTTCTCCTTAACTATACTAACTCCGATACTACTTCCAAGTCGTGACGGTTTGATTATGATTGGAAATGGCATTTGAATTTCATGAGGATCTCCCTTTTGAAGCAACTCATAAGGCAATGTTGGTATATTGATACTTTTGGCATACAGTTTTGTAAAAAGTTTATTATAGCTAAGGACTGAAGCTTCAATTCTAGGGGATATATATGGGATGTTATAAAATTCTAAAAGTGATGCTAATTTTCCATCTTCTCCATCTCTTCCATGGACAAGGTTAAGCACACCATCTACAACAATATCTCTTGATTTCATAAACCCGCGGTGGATAAATTTACCTTGTGTTAATTCTAATTTTGGTGATTTTTTATATGTACCAGAGCTAAAAGTAGTTGACTTCATATCTTTAAAGTCTATGAGATAAAATCCCCTATTTGCATCTATGAAAATATTTACTAAGTTAGTGTTTTTAAGAACTTTTTGCATCGTGATTGCACTAACTATACTAATCTCATGCTCAAAACTAGACCCACCAAAAAGTATACCAATCTTCACATATTTTCCTTTATCTCTCTAGTAATTTAAAAAATTCATAAAACACATTTGCACTCTCATGTGAACAAGGACTTCCTTGTGGATAGTACTGCACCGAGATAGCAGGCGAATCTTTATAACGCACCCCTTCTATCGTCCCATCAAAAAGATTTTTATGTGTCACCACTGCAACATCTTCTAAATTCTGTGGTACATTGTAGTTGTGATTTTGAGCAGCAATCTCAACAGCTACTGTAGCAAGATTTTTTACAGGATGGTTGCCGCCATGATGCCCAAATTTTAGTTTGTAAGTATCATATCCATGGGCGATTGAAAGGAGCTGATGTCCAATAGAGATACCCAAAAGGGGGACTTTTGCTGCAATTAGTTTGCGAATTGTCTCATGTTCATTTTTCAAAATGAGTGGATCCCCCGGACCGCTAGAGAGAAACACACCATCTAAATCTCTATTTTCAAATCTAGAAATGAGTGTTTCTGCATCAATGCTATTTGGTACCACCTCTACTTCTATCCCAGCTTGTGTGAGCTGATTGAGTATATTTCGTTTGATTCCAAAATCAAGTGCGACAATTTTCTTCGATGTTTTTGGAGAGTTATATTGAAATTTAATAGGATCAAAACACCCTGTAGGATGGATATAGCTCTCTTTGGTACTCACCTCATCGATATAATTGACATCCTCTATCCTTGGAGACTCTCTAAGGATTTGTGAGAGTTGACTCTTGTCGTGTATCTCAGTAGAGGCTATCATCATCATTGACCCCTCTTCTCTCAATACTTTTGTCAAAAATCTCGTATCAATCTCACAAATACCCATGGTGCCAAATTGTTCCAAAAGGCTATGTAGTGATTCCATAGAGCGAAAATTTGAAGGTCGTGGTTGGTAATTGCGAACAATTACCCCCTTGCAAAAAACACTTCTGCTTTCCATATCATCACTATTGCATCCCACATTGCCAATCTCTGGCATTGTAAATGTGATAAATTGCCCGGCATAGCTTGGGTCAGTTATAATCTCTTGATACCCACTCATAGAGGTATTAAAAACTATCTCACCTACACTAGTACCTGTAGCACCAAAACTTTTTGCTTGAAGAAATATCCCATTTTCTAAATAGAGTGAGACTTTTTTCACTATATCATCCCCCTTCGAATAAGTTCTTCATGATAAAGTCTTTCATAAACCAACTCATAATCAGAAGACCCTGGCGTAAGCTCTTTTTTCATTTTTTTTATTTTATTGTAAACAATATCATCAATCTCTTCAAATGCATTAGCAAAAGTTTTAAACGATTTAAAAATGACATTTTTAACTTGATTTTCATTTACATCATATTCGGCCAAATAGTTCTCATAAAGCTCATCTAAAATCTTGTGAGAAAGATCGTTATAGCGGTCATCATAGTTTACAATTACCCCATACTCTGGAGCTATTTTTTTCTTTATCATAAAAAATAGCTGTCTCTCATCAGCGTTTTGAAACTCTATTTGCTCAAGGTAGTCTTCTAGTATCTCTTTGACCCTTTGGTCAAGCACATGTTCTTGTTTGAGATTTTCATCAATGATGTTTTTGCATGCCTCAACAACAGCCTCTCTCCCTTTTGGGAGTCTCACAAATGGAGCATTTATAAGGTCTATGGCAATCTTATTTGCCACATATCTAGTTTGATTTGGTTTTAATCTCATCAATTCTCCTTTGATGTATGATGTCGCATGATAGTATCGTCACGTTCAGGACTTGTTGAGATGATTTCAATTGGAGCCGATACCATCTCCTCTAAGGCATCGATATATTTTTTTGCATTGATTGGCAAATCCTCATATCTTCTAATCCCTTCGGTTTTCTCCCACCCTTGAAATGTTGTATATATAGGCTTGGCTTCTTGGAGGTCATAGGGTACATAATCGATTGTCTTATCGCCAACTTGATACCCCGTGCACACTTTGATTTCTGAAAAGCCATCTAAGACATCTAACTTCATCAAGGCTATCTTGTCAACTCCATTGATTCTTACAGCATGACGCATGGCAACTGCATCGAACCAACCGCATCTTCGTGGTCTACCTGTAGTTGTTCCAAACTCATGCCCTCTTTTTCGCATAAGCTCACCATCATTTCCTAAATCTTCACTAGGAAAAGGACCATTTCCAACACGAGTACAATAAGCTTTTGCAATTCCTGTAACACTTCCAATATCTTTTGGATTGAGTCCCAAACCGCTACAAGCTCCTGCACTCACAGTAGTTGAGCTTGTGACATATGGATATGTTCCGTGATCTAAATCTAGCATTGCCCCTTGCGCCCCTTCTAGCAGAACTTTTTGTCCATTTTTGAGTGCCTCCCAAAGCAAAAGTGTTGTATCAGTGACAAATCCAATAAGCTCTTTTTTGTACCCCTCAAGCTCCTTAATAAGCTCAGCCTCATTTGGCAAAGAGACACCCAAAACATCCATCACAGCTCTATACTGCTCTAAGTGTAAGATTATCTTTTGTGCTAGTTGTTTTGGATTGTGCAACTCACCTACTCTGTGGCCAACGCGTGCTATTTTATCTCCATAAGCTGGCCCGATACCCTTGCCCGTTGTCCCTATTGCACTTTTACCTTTGAGTCTCTCTAAAGCTTGATCAATTTGTGCATGATAAGGGAGCAATAGGTGTGCTTTATCTGAGATAAAAAG
>DSAK01000007.1 GCA_011372825.1 Campylobacterota bacterium
ATAGTAGCAAAATCGACAAATTTTGTTCGCGATATAGTCAATACAACACCCGATGATTGCTATCCAAAAGTTATGGCAAATATAGCAAAAGAAATTGCAAAAAAGTATAACCTCACATGCTCGATTTTGAAACCAAAAGAGTTAAAAAAACAAAAGATGGAGACACTTCTAGCAGTAGCAAGAGCTAGCAGACATGCTCCTCGCGTTATACATCTTGCTCACACACCACAAAATCCTCTATACACCATCACTCTTGTTGGCAAAGGTCTCACATACGATAGCGGTGGACTTAGCCTAAAGCCTTCTGATTATATGACAACAATGAAATCAGACAAAAGTGGAGGATGTGCTGTCCTTGGTATCATGAAGGCGGTAAGTGAACTTGAAATCCCCATAGAAGTGCACGGTTTTGTAGGGGCTGTTGAAAATATGATTGGCGGCGATGCCTATAAGCCAGATGATGTTTTGGTAGCCAAAAATGGAAAAACTATAGAGGTGAAAAATACCGATGCTGAGGGTCGGTTAGTACTAGCTGATGTACTAGGATATGCACAACAAAAGGTCAAATGTGATTATATTTTTGATTTTGCAACACTCACTGGAGCATGCGTTGTAGCACTTGGAGAATATACCTCTGGCATCATGGGATATGCCGATACGCCAAAAAATCTCCTCAAAGAAGCAGCAAAAAACTCTGGAGAAATGGTAGCCGAACTCCCATTCAATCGTCATCTAAAAAAACTCCTCAAAAGCGAAATTGCAGATATATGCAATATCTCTAGCAGTAGGTATGGTGGAGCCATCACAGCGGGGCTCTTTTTGTCAGAATTTATAAACGAAGAAAACAAAGACAAATGGACACATATCGATATAGCAGGTCCTGCATTTGTAGAGCATAACTGGGGAGAAAATCCATATGGTGCCTCTGGAGCTGGAGTGCGACTCATGGTCTCTTTACTTGAGAGGCTTGCTTCAAGTAGCAAATAAAATTTTTTACCCTTTTAATGTGCAAGTGGTTGCTTGCTCTGTAAGCATATTAGCGGTTATTTCCTTGCCGTTAACGATGTGGGTTACTCCTAATTGAGCGATAAGCAACTCTTCATCTTTATTGTTTACCTTTACTACAGTATTGATTGGCTTGCCAAATGATGCTATATTTTCACAAATAAGCCATCTTTGTCGCTCATTATCAATCGCCACCACCACTGCTGCCGCTTGGGTTACATTAAAATGCTCTAAAACCATTTTTTGGGATGCATTTGCCAAAAAAATCGCTTGCTCCCCCTCTGCAATAGCCCCATCTACAAGCTTAATATCATGCTCTAAAATCACATACGACAAGTTGCGATCCTTGAGTCTTTTTGCTACCATTCTACCTATAGGTCCATATCCACAAATAATGATATGATTTTCAAAAGCACTCCCTACTATTGCTCTGTCTCTCAGACTTTCAGGCTCTTTGCTCAATTTGTCAGCTATTTTTTTGATATTTTTTAAAACAAATGGAGTGGCAATCATCGAAAGAGCTACGGTAATTACAAGAATTTGATTGAGCTTGTCATCGATGAGTCCTCGCGAAAACGCAAGAGAGAAAACAACCAAAGCAAACTCCCCTACCTGAAAAAGTGCCGAAGTTGCTTTGATAGCTGTTCTTCGTGCGACAAACTTAACAAGTGTCAAATATATCACCCCCACCTTGAGAGCAGTTATACCAACAAGCAATAAAACTATGATATGCCCATACGAAACAAAAGAGTACCAATCTATCTGCATCCCAATTGTGACAAAAAAGACTCCTAAAAGGATATCTCTAAAGGGAATTAAGTCTGCTTCGATGCGGTAGCGATAACGGGTCTCAGCAAGCATCATGCCAGCCAAAAAAGCCCCCAAGGAGTAAGAAAAGCCTATCCATTCAACAAAATAAGAAAATGCAATAACTACTAGCAACACCGCTACTAGAAAAATCTCTTCAGAGTTACTTTTGATAATCCACTTAAAAAACCGTTCAATAAAAAATTTACCACCTATAAAGATAGCTAAAAAAACAACAATCGCGCTGAGCAATAGCTGTCCTAAAAGTGAGCCTAAAGATTCGCTTTGTGAAGTAAAAATTGAAATCATAAGCAATATAGGTATAACAGCAAGGTCTTGAAAAAGCAGTATCCCTAGTGTCGCCTTCCCATATCCTGAGTGAATCTCTTTTTTTTCGTTGAGTACTTTTAGGACGATAGCAGTCGATGAGAGTGCCAATGCAAAACCTATCACAATCGATGTTTTTTCTGGGAGATTAAATCCATAATGGGCTATCAAGCTCACTAAGATACCGACCCCAAAAAGCTCTAAAGTGCCATACAAAAATACCTCTTTTTTCATTTGACGCAAATGCTTAAATGAGAATTCAAGCCCAATTGTAAACATCAAAAAAACAACTCCAAACTCTGCTATATGCATGAGCGATTCTTGAGAGTCTCTAGGGAGTCTAAAGAGTGTAGCGATAACAATCCCTGCGATGATATAGCCAATGATTGTAGGGATTTCAATCTTTTTTAGATAAACATTAAGCAATGTTGCAATTGCAACCGTTATGACTATCATCAAAAGTGCATTATCGACACCCATAAAGCTCCCTTAATTAAAATGATGAATAATACCATTTTTTTATAAGAATTAGCTCTTTTAAACCCCCATTTAGCCTATTTTTGATACCATCCCCAAATATTAAAAAGGAGAGATTATGGGACTTGGGATTGGTTTGGTAGGTTTGCCAAATGTTGGGAAATCAACCACATTTAATGCACTCACAAAAGCTCAAAATGCACAAAGTGCTAACTATCCATTTTGTACTATTGAGCCAAATAGAGCAGTTGTCCCTGTGCCAGACGAGAGACTTCAAGCACTCGCAGAGATTGTAAATCCAGAAAGAATCCAACACTCAACGCTTGATTTTGTAGATATCGCTGGTCTAGTCAAAGGTGCAAGCAGGGGCGAAGGACTTGGCAATAAATTTTTATCAAATATTCGCGAAACAGAAGTGATACTCCATATAGTAAGGTGTTTTGAAGACCCAAATATAGTCCATATTGAGGGGAGTATAGACCCGTTGCGCGATGTTGAGATTATCGAACAAGAGTTACTCCTTGCTGATATAGAATCGCTTCAAAAAAGGATTGATGCACTCCAAAAAAAAGCAAAAAGCAATGACAAGGATGCAAAAGAGCAACTTGAGATAGCACAACAACTCATGGAACATATCAACCAAGGCAATCCAGTATCTACTTTTGAAAACCGTGATGACGAAGCTTTTGTTACTTTAGTGCAACAGCTAAGACTGCTAAGTGCAAAAGAGATAATTTATGGAGCCAATGTTGACGAAGAAGGTCTTGCTGAAGATAATGAATATCTTAAAAAACTTCAAGAATACGCCACTGCTAACAATCGTGAAGTGATCAAATTGTGTGCAAAAGTAGAAGAAGATATGGTTGAGTTTGACGAAGAAGAGAAAAAAGAGATGCTCCAATCTCTTGGCGTTGAAACATCTGGACTCGAGCAAATTATCAAAAAAGGGTTTGCAAAACTAGGACTCATGAGCTATTTTACTGCGGGAGTTAAAGAGGTAAGAGCTTGGACAATTCGCCAAAATACAACTGCTCCAAAAGCTGCATCAGTTATCCATAATGATTTTGAAAAAGGTTTTATAAGAGCAGAAGTGATAGCATATCAAGACTTCATTACCTACAAAGGGGAACAAGGCGCAAAAGATGCAGGTAAAATGCGACTTGAGGGCAAAGAATATATCGTCGCTGATGGTGATATAATGCATTTTAGATTTAATGTCTAAAGGGGTTTAAGATGGTAAGATTATTTGTAGTAATTGCTGCTCTCATATTGATGGCAGGTTGCCAAAACAAAGATCGAAGTGGCTTCTTGATACAAACACAAAGCTCATATAATTTTGAAGAGACACTCAAGATCCTAAATCAATCGATAAGAAGTTACGATGGGTTAGTGCAGCTTGGCACTATAGACCATGCAAAAAATGCCAAAGATGTCAATCAAACGCTCAAACCAAATACCGTAATACTATTTGACAATCTCCAAATGGCAACACATCTCATAGAGTGCAATCCTAGCATGGGGCTTGACTTGCCATTGCGTCTTAATATTTCTAGAAATTATCAAGGTCAAGTATTTATCCAATATACCAATCCAGAATACTGGTCACTCAAACACAACATAAAAGACAAAGAGTGCCTG
>DSAK01000192.1 GCA_011372825.1 Campylobacterota bacterium
GGTAGTATAGATACAAGAGTAACCCGATAATCAAAAACAAAAATGCAACAGGTATAGTGAGGATTATAGAAGCAAAAAGTGACTTTTTGGCTTGATTTGTATCTGCGCAAGTCAATGCCCTTTGTGTCATATCTTGGTTGAGTCCATACGCTGCTATATTGAGAAGAAGCCACCCACTAAGGAGCGCAAAGATACTATAATCACCGCTTGTTGTAACCAGACTTAGCTTATCTTCGCTTGCCAATGTTTGGACTATGGAGTTAAAATCACTATTTAGAGCATTATAAAGATGCCAAAACACCGCAAATGCTGCCCCGATATACACAAATGCTTGAATCATATCAGAAAATATGATAGAGCGAACACCTCCTACATAAGTATAAGCCAATGCCCCGATGATTAAAACCAAGATAGAAAAACCAACATGCAAGGGTGCTATATCTAAAAATAAAATCATAGAGATAGCTAGTGCAGCTATATAGAGTCTCACCCCACTTGAGAGTAATTGCCCCAACAAAAACATCAAGCCGGTGTATCTTTGTGCTTTTACCCCATACTTATCGCCCAAAAATTCATATACAGTTACAGCCTTGATAGCATAAAAACGGGGAATTAGCCAATAAGCTACAAAATATATACCAAGTAGTGCCGAAAAATAAAATCCAATAAAAGAGAGATTGTGGCGGTAAGCATACTCAGGAGCTCCCAAAAATGTAGCAGCAGACTGTGAAGTAGCAAGTATAGAGATAGCAGCGGCAAAAAATGGTATCTTGTTGCCTGCAGTGAAATAGTCTCTTGATGATTTGATTTTATTTTGGGATAAAATGATAGAGGTCAATGCAAGAAGGAGAAAATATGCAGCAACAATAGCCCAATCAACAATCTCTAAAGAGTCTTGCATCATTCCCCTTTTGGTGGTTTGCTTAGGTTTAGATCATCTACACCTTCTCGTACAAGCTTCATAAACAAATCTCCAGGGTCATTTTTGTGGGTAAAATAGTTTGGATCCCGTTCTAGCCAAAGTGAAGTTTGCTTCATATTGCCATACTCATGATGTCCTATAAGATACTCTATAGTTTCATACTTCTCTTTTAGGTACTTGACTAATTGGATATTTGCTTTTACTTGTGCCTCTGTCAAGTCACCCTCCTTGTCTCCAACACCACCTACATTTTCTATCCCTATGCTATTGAAATTTAGCCCTATGGTGTGTCTGCCCATCCAATTCTCTGGCATCAAGCGGTAGATGGTTCCATCTTTGTCTACCAAAAAATGTGCTGCAACATTGAGCGAACTAACCCCTGCTATATCTTTTCTGTCACTCAGGAGCAATTCAGGTTTGAATCTCGCAAAAGATTTTTCAAAATCACCCTCTGCAGTCCAATGTAGCACAATCACTTTTGGGATAATCTCGATAGAATCAACATCCATAAAATATCTTGATTTGATGTACTCTTTGGTCAATTCGACCCTTTTTTCAGAAAAATCGATAGGCTTATCGATGATAACTAGCTCACCTCCATAGACAAAACCATATACAAAACTCAAAAAAACCAATATCTTTTTCATAAAACTTCCTTTTTCTCTTTTTGTCGTAATCCAAATATAACTGCTAGCAGTGCTAAAAAAATACCCCCAAAATAGCTAGGTATATGGAGTAATCCTTGTTGATTTAGCATGGCAAAACCTACAGCTAACAGCAGATACGCCCCTAGCCTATAGAGTGAGATATATGCTCTATTTTGTTTGAGTGCTTCAAAGGTGCTTACTTTGTCTTGTGGCTCATCATTCTCTTGATTTTCTCTACTACTATCTTCGATATTATTTGATACTAGTGTCTCTTTGCTCTTTGTTGAGGCTTGTACCATCTGGCGATAGCTCCAAAGCGAAGCAAAGATTACAGCCAAAGCACTCGCAAAACCAACTTCAGCATTGATAAGCCATATGGTTTCTCTAGCTAAAAGGGTAAAAACTATAATGGCTATATTTAAAATCAATATAGTGATAGTAATTCTAGCTAGCTTACTTTGCATTTTGGTCTCTAAAATGGTGAGCATATCGTGGATCGTTTGCTAAGTCATCAAACACTTTTTGTTGTTTGCGATATGCCCTATAGACATTTGTGATAGCTCCAGCTATGCCCCAAAATACACCAACCCATAAAAGTGAGTTGATACCTGTAAGGTGCCTCAAGCCCAATCCTATACCTACACCTATCAAAACTGCAACAACTATAGATATCCCCAAGCTCAAACCATCTGCTGCATCGACAACTTTTTTTATTTTTGGGTCATCTGACTCTTTTTGCACAATCAATCCTTTTGTGTAATCTCTTGCATAGATTCATAAGCAGCTTTTATAGCCTCGTCTATCATCTCTTCTGTGATAGCTGTCGAGATGAATCCAGCCTCAAAAGATGAACAAGCCAGATAGATACCCCTTTTTAGCATGGCTTGATGAAATTTGGCAAACATAGCAGTGTCATTTTGGAGTGCATCATCAAAATTTTTGACCACCTTTGGACTAAAAAAGAATCCAAACATACTCCCTCGTACATCTGTCACCATAGAGACACCGACACTCTTAGCTGCACTAGAAAAACCTTCCATTAGACGCTTAGCATTACTTGCCAATGAGACATAAAGTGATGGATTTTGTTTGAGTTTTCTAAGTGAAGCAAGTCCAGCTGCCATTGCTATTGGATTGCCACTAAGTGTCCCTGCTTGATACACAGGCCCTTCTGGAGAGAGAAGCTGCATTATAGATGCTTTTCCAGCAAAAGCCCCTACAGGCATACCAGCACCTATCACCTTACCCCATGTTACTAAATCGGGTCTAACACAACTGATACCTTGTGCCCCTTTGAGTGAAGCACGAAATCCACTCATTACTTCATCAAATATCAACAAAGCACCATATTCATCACACAAAGCTCTAAGTTGCTTGAGAAATATCTCATCAGCTGGCACAAGACCCATATTGCCAGCAATTGGCTCTATGATAACACACGCAATATCCCCCTTTGCCTCTATGAAACATTTCTCAACGCTTGATAGATCGTTGTACCTAGCTAGATAAGTGTGTTTGGTTAAATCTGCTGGAACTCCAGGGCTAGAGGGGACACCAAAAGTTGCCAAACCACTCCCAGCTTGTACAAGCAAAGAGTCGCTATGCCCGTGGTAACATCCTGCAAATTTGATTATTCCATCGCGATTTGTTGCGCCTCTTGCTAGACGGATAGCGCTCATTACCGCTTCAGTGCCCGAGCTTACAAAACGAACCTTATCGACATTGTCAAAAAGTGTTGTAATCTCTTTTGCCAAGGCAGTCTCTATTAGTGTTGGAGCACCAAAACTCAAACCTTTTTTGACCGCTTCAATGACAGCATTTTCTATATCACTATCACAATGCCCAAAGATGAGTGGTCCCCAACTTTGGACAAAATCTATATATCTATTGCCATCGATGTCGATCAGATACGCCCCCTCACCTCTATCGATAAAAACAGGGGTACCCCCTACCCCTTTAAATGCTCGAACCGGAGAATCAACACCACCTGGTATAAACTCTCTAGCTTCCCTGAAGGCATCAATGCTATTATCTAATGTCGTCACGATTAAAATCCTTTGAAACTCGGTATAATAACGGCGATTATACCCTAAAAGACCAAAAAAGGAGAAAGACGATGAATGTCAAAATGGCACAAGCAATGCTTTTGTCGCTTCTAATTCATCTCCTTCTTGTCCTATTTTGGGTATTGTTGCAATCGAAGGTTAAACCCAAGCTTCCTGAGATGCCAATAAAAAAAAGTGAATTAAATCTAAGCGATTTTAGAGCATACTCTCCACCTCAGATCGCACCACAACCAGCTGTGGCGACAAAAACAATTCAAAAACAAGCCACTAAATCAACTCAAAAACCAAAACCAATTGCTAAACAAGTTCAAAAACCAACCCCAAAACCAAAACCAATCACTAAACAGGTTCAAAAACCAGCCCCGAAACCAACTCAAAAACCAGCCCCTAAACCAACCAAACCTCAATCATCTCTTGCATCAGCTCTCATGCAACAAAGCACCCCAGTAGCTACTCAACAACCAAGGGATAGTAAAACCGAAAGGATGATTAGGTCTTTGTATGGTGCTAAATTTGATACTTTCACACCTGCCCAAAAGAGATTTATCAAAGAAAATCTAGGAAAAATCCACCGTATCACACAAAATAC
>DSAK01000144.1 GCA_011372825.1 Campylobacterota bacterium
GTTTGATAGTTATCTTTTAAGTATATAATCACAACAAGGAAAACAGCTCTATAGAATCTAGCTAAAGTTAGGTGCTTTGGTGTTTTTTGATACATCTAGTAAAGACCAGGTTAATCATAGTGGTATTTAGAAAGAAGATAAATTTCGATGGGGAATTAAAATCCTGTGCGTTAAAGGAGAATACTCGATTTTTTAAGCTTTTTGCGCAAATAATCAATCATCTTATTTTTTTTCCATCCACACCAACTAGGTGCAAGCAAGGTATCATCATCAATCCCTGCTGATATTCTTTGGACGATGATGTGAGATGGTTTTGCAAGAAGTGCTTTTGTGAGGATTTTGGCATAGCTATCCTCATCTATAGGGGTAAACTTGCCAGCTTTGTATTCATTGGCAAGGAGTGTATTTTTGACCACATACAAAGGGTGGTACTTGATAGCATCAATCCCCCAGCTATACACTTCGGACGTTGTTTGCATCATCATCTCTTCACTCTCATCAGGGAGACCATAGATGAGATGACAGCATACATTTAGCCCTTTAGCTTTTGCTTTTTGAACACCACTTTTTGCATTTGCTGCATCGTGACCTCTGTTGATTCGCACAAGAGTTTTGTCATGGATAGATTGGACTCCAAACTCTATCCATATCTCTTTTGTTTTACTTAGCATAGCAAGATAATCATAAACTTCATCTGTGACGCTATCACTTCTAGTGCCAATGCTAAGACCGATAACATCTGGATAGCTCAAAGCTTTGTCATAAAGAGTTTTGAGAGTTTCAAACGGTGCATAAGTGTTTGTAAATGCTTGGAAATAGACAAGAAATTTTTTATATCCTTGCTTTTTCATCAGTTTTGTCGTTTTTTTGATTTGTTCATCTAGCTCTTGAAGTTGTTTTTCAAGTAGAGGATTTGTGAGGCTTTTTAGATTGAGTATAGGTTTAGAGCTTTTGGCTAGATTGGGACTAAATGATTCATTGAGACAAAAAGTACATCCACCTTTTGCGACAGTTCCATCTATATTTGGGCAGGTAAAACCACTCAAGCCTATAGGGAGTTTGCCAACTTTGCATTTGAATTTTGATTTAAAGTATCTGCCAAAAGTATAAACTGTTTGCAAGATTAATCCTTATTAGGTTCCAAGGTCATTACACCCTGGACTTTCTGCGCTACCGCCTGCAAAATAGTTCCCATCAAAACTTACAAGTGAGTATTGTCTATGACTACCTAACGATTCTACGAGTCCTTGAATTGATAAAAATCCAAGGGAGCTAGCTCCTATCTTTTGGGCTATCTCTTGAGGGGTTTGGCTTGCTGATATAAGCTCTGTTTGGGTAGGAGTATCTATCCCATAGCGACAAGGATACTTTATCTCTGGAGCGGCAATTCGCATATGTACTTCACTAGCACCTGCCTCTTTGAGCATCTTGACAATTTGTCTTGAGGTTGTTCCTCTAACTAGTGAGTCGTCGATGATTGCTATCCTTTTGCCTTTGATGAGTGAAGATATTGGCGAGAGTTTGAGTTTGACTTTGAGGTTTCTTATCGCTTGTGTTGGCTCTATAAATGTTCTACCTACATAGTGGTTTCGCACAATTGCCATCTCAAAAGGGACACCAAGTCCTTGGGCAAATCCTCTAGCAGCGGCTACCCCACTGTCAGGAACAGGCAATACCAAATCAACATCACAAGGTTTCTCTTTTGCTAGTCTTTTTCCCATCACTAGTCTTGATTCGTATACATTTGTACCATCTATGATAGAGTCAGGTCTAGCAAAATAGATATATTCAAACGCACATGGATGGTAATCAGGCTCAAAGACTTGTTCACTAGTTGGCTCACAACCCTCTTCAAAGATAAGCATTTCACCAGGTCTTACATCTCTTATGAATGTAGCTCCTAGCAAATCAAAAGCACAAGTCTCGCTAGCTACTATCCATCCCCCATCAGGAAGCTTTCCAAGGCTTAGGGGACGGATACCAAATCTATCGCGAATTACAAACATTTTTGAGCGACTTTGTATCGCTAGGCAGTAGGCGCCTTCTATCTTTTTGAGCATATCTTTGATACGATTGATTAGTGCATCTTCTTGACTTTTTGCAATCAAGTGGACGATATTTTCGGTATCCATTCCAGTTTGAAATATAGCCCCTCTTGTGATGAGTCTATTGCGTACTTCATTTTTGTTGACTAGATTTCCATTATGGGCGACCGATATTTCCCCTAGCTTGTACCGTGCAAAGACAGGCTGTGCATCAAATAAAGAGTCGTTTCCAGCAGTTGCATATCGGTTGTGACCTATGGCACAGCGACCCTTGAGGGCATCAAAGCTTTGCTCATCAAACACATCAGTTACTAAACCTCTTTTTTTGACAAGATGTATCTTGCTTCCATTGGCTGTACTTATGCCACTAGATTCTTGACCTCGATGTTGCATAGCAAAAAGTGCATAATAAGCATTTTTTGCAGCATTTTCAGAACCATACACACCTACAATTGCGCACATAAATATCCTTTAAAGTCCTATAGCATCATTGATAGAGTAAAAACCATTTTCTTGCCGAATGAGCCATTTTGCTGCTCTTATAGCACCTTTGGAGAATGTCTCTCTGCTCGTTGCTGTATGGTGAAGCTCCAAAAACTCACCATCGTGATAAAATCCCACAGTATGTCTGCCTACTACATCTCCACCACGAAGTGACATCACACCAATCTCATCTTTTGTTCTTGCTCCTATAGAGCCGTCTCTTCCACTGATACGAATTTTGTCGATATCAAGTCCTCTCCCTTTTGCAGCAAACTCTGCTAGGGTGAGTGCTGTCCCACTTGGGGCATCGACTTTGTGTCTATGGTGTTGCTCGACAATCTCTACATCAAAATCGGGCAATAGATTTGAGACTTTTTCAACAAGCGTTTTAAGTAATGCTATACCCACTGACATATTTGTAGCATAAAGCAAAGGCATTTCGCGTGAAGCCTCAAGCATGAGGTTTTGCTGGTGTGCATTGAGACCTGTAGTGGCGATAACTAATGGAGTTGGATTTTTGAGTGCCTCTTCGCATAGCTCCATTGTCGCATTTGGCGCAGAGAAGTCGATAATCACATCAGATTCGGCAACTAGTACTTTGATACTACTTGTAGCTAGTACACCTTCGGGTAAATCTTGTTTAGTATCATCAAATAAATGTACCACTCCAAGGGACAAATCTGTATCTTGTGAGATATTGTCGATAAGAAGCTTTCCGACGCGTCCAGTACCCCCTAAAATTCCTACTTTTATCATTTATGCTTGCTCCTGTATATAAGCTATTGCTCCAAGTGCAGCTATAGCTCCATCGCCAGCTGCACTTACAACTTGTTTTGGTGCATCGATACGCATATCACCTGCGGCAAAAAGACCGTCTATAGAGGTTTCCATCTTGAGATTTACAACCACTTGACCTTGTTCGTTTACTTCACATATAAAGTTGTTGTTTTTATCTTTTAGGACGCTATTGTTTACATTGTGACCAACAAAGATAAACACCCCTGGAACATTTAGTGTTGAGGTTGTACCATTTTTGTCTTCAAGGAGCAATCCTGATACCCCCATAGTATCTCCTAAAATCTCTTTTGGTCTTGTATCTAATATAAGTTGAATATTCTCTTTTTTCTTGACTCTCTCAACAGTTGATGGAGCTGCTCTGAAGGTGTCTCTTCTATGGATGAGATAGACTTTGGAGCATATATTAGAGAGGTAATATGCCTCTTCGAGTGCAGTATCACCACCTCCTATGACGGCAACTTCTTTGTCTTTGTAAAAAAATCCATCACAAGTAGCACAAGTACTTACCCCTCTGCCAAAAAACTCATCTTCACCTTTTATCTCAACCCTTTTTGGTGTGCTTCCTGTACAAACGATGACAGTTTTTGCCACTATAGGATCTTTGCCTCTTATCGCTAAGGTGAAATTATCATCACTTTTTGAGACACTAAGCACTTCATCCATTTGGTGTTTGAGCCCAAAGTGAAAACACTGTTTTTGCCACCCATCCATAAAATCCATACCACTTTTAGTGTGGTCAAAAAATCCAGGGTAGTTTTCTATCTCGCTGCTTTGTGTGATTTGGCCACCTGGCATCCCCTTTTCAAATAGGACTACATTTTTAAGCCCACCTCTAGTGGCATACAATCCCGCA
>DSAK01000169.1 GCA_011372825.1 Campylobacterota bacterium
AGTGCCTCCTAATTATGAGTTGTCGCCTCTAAGGAAATAAAATGCTAACTAAACTAAAACCCAAATCAGAATTTAGCCGCAATGTCCTTACCCTTATGACAGGTACGACGATAGCTCAAGCCATACCTATAGCTATAAGTCCTATCTTGACTAGGATTTACACGCCTGAAGATTTTGGAGTATTTGCACTTTTTATTGCAATTGTTGGATTTCTCGCAGTCATTGCATCTGGAAGATATGAACAAGCTATCATTGCTACAAAATATGACAAATATGCGATAAATATATTTGTATTTAGTTTGATGTTGATTTGTTGCACTTCGATTTTTAGTTTTATAATTATTTTATTATTCAAAGAAGAGATTTTAAAACTGCTCGGAAACAATCTATTGGGCAATTGGCTTTATGTTGTGCCATTGACGGTTTTTTTTGTTGCCCTATTTAATTTGCTGACAGCATATAACAACAGAACAAAACACTACCAAGATATCGCAAAAGCGACTATTGTCAAATCTCTTGTACTAGCTTCGGCACAAATTGTAATAGGGTTTGTCAAAAATGGCTTTGGGGGCTTGATAATAGGTCAGGTATTGGCTCAATTTTTTGCAAATCTAAAATTGGCACGCAATATAACAAAAGAGAAGGCACTTTTTAGTAGCATTTCTCTAAAAAGTATATTTGCTTTAGCAAAAAAGTATACAAATTTTCCAAGGTACAATATGCCTCATGCATTGCTTGGAAACATATCATCGAATCTGCCTATATATATTTTTACCCCTTTTTTTGGAAGCATTATCGTGGGAAAATACTCTTTGGCACTAATGGTAGTATTGGCTCCTATGTCACTCATTGCGACATCGACAGCAAAAGTATATAACCAAAAATTAGCAGAGCTATACAACAACAAAGAAGACATTTATATTTTTACCCTTGAGATTACAAAATCACTTCTAAAAAAGATATTGGCCCCTTTTGTCATTTTTGTAGCATTTGCACCACAAATATTTTCGATAGTTTTTGGCTCGCTTTGGGTTGATTCAGGCAAATATATACAGATAATGTCACTATATCTGATCTTAAATCTTGTTGTTTCAACCATAGCTTATGTACCAAGTCTATTGGGTCTTCAAAAAAAAGCATTCAATATTGCTCTTGTTCAATTTTTGCTCTTATTGCTTGTACTCTATATCGCATCTAAGTACTATGATATTTATATAGCTTTAGGACTCATGACTCTTGTTAATAGTCTCATTTTGGTATACAATTTTGCATGGATGACAAATGCTTTAAGGCAAAAAAGTTGAAAATATTAATCATAGGAAATTCAAAAGGGGTATTTGCAAAAGAGCTTCAAAGTCAATTAGTAAATAAAGGACGAGATGTTTATCTGTTAGATTTTGCATATTTAGAATTATATAATAGCAGATACGAACTAAACGATAGGTACGCAAAAAAGTTTGCCGCATACCAGAGGATACCAAAGTTGCGTATGTTTTTTAGGATGTGGTTTATTGCCGATATTTTAAAAGATTTCGACTTAGTCAACATCCATGTGGGAAGGTGGTATTACTCATTTATTTTACATACACTAAAAAAGAAAAAAGTGGTTGTGAGTTTTTATGGAAGTGACTTTTATAGGGCGACAAATTTTTCAAAAAAATTACTACTCCCACTTCTAAAAATAGCAAAAACTATAACTTTTACAAATCCACTCACAAAAAAAAGTTTTTTGGGTTACTATGAAGACTTTCATTACAAAAGTCATATTTGTAGATTTGGCTTAGGCACATTAGATTATATAGACAAACATAGAGACAAAGATATAGCAAAAATCAAGAATCATCTCGGCTACTCAACTACCAAAAAGATAGTTACTTGTGGATACAACGCCACAAAAGCCCAGCAGCATCAAAAGATTATCGAGCAACTCATCCGTTTGCCCAAAGATTTCCTACAAACTATACAATTTATATTTCCTATGACTTATGGAGATAACCAAAATAGAGATAGGGTAGAATCGATGCTTGCAAAGAGTGATTTAGATTATATAGTTTTGAGAGATTTTTTGTATGATGATGATAATGCATATATCAAACTAGCTTCAGATGTGATGATAAATATGCTTGAAACAGATAGTTTTTCGGGGAGTATGCAAGAGTTTTTGTACGCCAAAAATAGAGTTATCACTGGAAGTTGGCTTCCATATGAAGTTTTTGATGTAGAGGGGATAATCTATGACAAGATAGATTCGATAGATAACTTAGGGGAGAAATTACAAGAAGTTTTAAAACGGCAAAATGTCAATTTGCAAAAAAATGTAGATGTTATATATAGCTTGTCAAGCTGGAAAAACAACATATCAAATTGGATAGAAGCATATGCAAACTAAAATCACCCACCTAACATCAGCACATGCTAGATATGACACAAGAATATTTCTAAAAATGTGTAGCTCTTTGGCAAAAATAAAGAACTACAAAGTAAGCTTAGTGGTAGCTGATGGCAAAGGTGATGAAGCTAAAAACGGTGTAGATATAGTAGATGTCGGAGCAAAAAGTTGCGGGCGAATATCACGTATGACAAAAACAGTACAAAAAGTTTACCAAAAAGCAAAAGAGCTAGATAGCGATATATATCATCTACATGACCCTGAGCTTATTCCAATAGGCCTGAAGCTTAAGAGGTTGGGTAAAAAGGTGGTATTTGATGCTCATGAAGATACGCCAAAACAGTTGCTTGGAAAACCCTATTTAAATAAACCTGCCAAAATAGTGCTTTCAAAGGTTTTTGAGGTTTATGAAAAATATACACTTCCTAAATTTGACACCATCATCACCGCAACGCCATATATAAGAGATAAGTTTTTAAAAATAAATAAAAATAGCATTGATATAAACAACTTCCCGATTTTAGGAGAACTGTCAAACGAAACTGCTTGGAATGAGAAAAAAGATGAAGTTTGTTATGTGGGTGCTATAGGTGAAATAAGAGGGATAAAAGAGATGGTAAAAGCTATGGAGTTTACCACTAAAGCTAGACTCAATCTTGGTGGTTTGTTTGCAGAAAAAAATGTTGAAGAAGAGGTAAAAAAATATAGTGGATGGCAAAAAGTAAATGAACTTGGGTTTCTAGATAGAGCTGGAGTATCAAAAGTTTATAGCCAATCAAAAGCTGGACTTGTGACCCTTCGACCTATAATAAACTATCTTGATGCACTACCTGTAAAAATGTTTGAATACATGGCGGCAGGACTTCCTGTAATATCTTCAGATATAAAACTTTGGAAAGAGATAATTAAGGGCAATAGTTGCGGAATATGTGTAAACCCACTTGATCCAAAAGAGATAGCAGATGCTATAAATTATCTCCTATCTCACCCCGATGAAGCCCAAAAGATGGGACAAAATGGCAAAAAAGCAGTTTTAGAAAAATATAATTGGAAATTAGAAGAAGAAAAACTTTTTAGCGTGTATGAGGAGCTTATTAAGTGACTATTTGGATACTCAATCATCATGCACTTACTCCACAAATGGGTGGAGGAACTAGACATTATGATTTTGCAAAAGAGCTCATCGCTAGAGGACATCAAGTATCTATCATATCTTCTAGTTTTCACTACTCTAAATATCAAGAGATGAAAGACTATGGCTCCAAAAATTACATAAGAGAAGATATCGATGGAGTTGACTGGTTATGGATAAAAACACCACCGTATTATGGCAATGGGATAAGTAGAGTCAAAAATATGTTAAGCTTCACAAAAAGCGCTTTAAACATCACCCCAACTCTTGATTTACCGCGACCCAATGCCATTATAGGCTCAAGTGTTCATCTCTTTGCAGTTTGGGCTGCTTATAGATTATCCAAAAGATTCAAAACCCCTTTTGTGATGGAAGTAAGAGACCTTTGGCCACAAACACTCATAGACATGGGGATTTCTAAATGGCATCCGTTTATATTGCTGCTTAGTTGGCTAGAGAAGTTTTTATACAAAAAAGCAGATAAGATTATAACTCTGCTGCCAAAAGCGAACTTATATATTGAAAAACTAGGAATCGAAAAAGAAAAAATCGTATGGATAAGTAACGGAGCAAATATAGGCCATACAACTTATCAAAAC
>DSAK01000128.1 GCA_011372825.1 Campylobacterota bacterium
CTATGAACCATTATCTCATAGATAAGAGTTTCGCTAAAAGTAATTTTTTCAAGCTCCTAACATTAGATGAATCAGACAAGAGAGCAGATGGAAAATTTGCTACGACTTTTAGAGCCACAGCAGAAAATGCAAAAAACATTATAGCTGCATCTGGTACACCAACAGCAGGGACGGCACAAGATATTGTTTCGCAACTGGCACTGAGTGGGAGAATGGGGTCAGCTGGAGTAGCAGAGAATAAAACCCAATTTACTAAACAGTGTGGAGTTTATAATATAAAATCTCAGCTTGTTGCCTATATTGTTTTTGGTGTAAATAATGAAAGTTTTGCAGATACATTAAAGCTGTTCTATAGCACATTTGCCAAAAAAGAATCTGAAAAAAGTGAGGGGAAGAATATATATGACTTTATGTTAAGTGGAATCGCAAAAAATATTATTCCAGCATTAATCGAGAACAATCTTGCTGAACCAGGAGTATTTGACAATATGGAGCTTAATAAAGAGATACCTGCAATAAACACGCTTCTAAAAGGGATGGTGAAAATAGATAATGATACTGGCGGAGCATTGAGTTTAAAATCTCTCGTGGAAAACACTCTTTCTAGCTCACACACTCTTATAAAGCTTTTGCCGGGAATAAATAATCCAAAAACCTTTGTAGGATTAATTCAAAGTGCTGGAGATCAAAACACTTCTATTATGGCAAGAGAAACATTATCTGGGAAAAAAGAAACTTTAATTATTGAAGATCTTCAAGCACAAAAAATAAATTTTCCTAAAATGGATCAACAGCATTCTCCGTATGACAAAGAAATGTTTTTAAAATATAACAGAATAGGGGTGAGGCTTGGACAGGCGGCAATAAATGAGTATGCTACTGATAATTTCTTATATGGTGTTGTAGACTTTTTAACACAGAATTTTAAATGTTTTATGGATAATTTTATAGACAGCAAGGGAGCAAAAGGGAATCCGTTAAGAAGCTTAACGGAGTATTTGAATAGAAAATATGACAATATTTTTACAACAGGCTCTCTCTACACGCTTTTTGAAAAATCAACATCAAGTGCCTCTGATAGTTTTTTAAATATCTATAAAGATTATCTACTACTTAATGGAAATCTACAAGAGAAGAAGATGTACAGAAATATGGATACTACCAGAATTGGAGTGTTTAAGGATATGGTAAGGCTTTTTGATAATTTTCTAAAAGAGGGGATATCCCAGATACAAGATAAAAGGCATTATAAAATGCAGCTTTTGGAGGGAGAAACAAAAATGGGAAAGATAGAGTTCATAGACTCTAATTTCTACTTAATTGAATCATTTAAATCTATGAGGTCAGAATTAAGCGTTAAAAAGCTTCTCGATAAGGTAAAAGAAGGATACCCTCAAGGTTTTATCTTTAGTGCCAAAATCGAGGTTTGCCCACCAGAATATCGTTATCTTTTTAAGCAAGCAGATAAAGAGGGCTATTATTTACCATACAGGCTAAGCTTTACTACTGATCAAGAAAACGAGGTATTAGATGCGATCGCCTCAACAGGAATAGAGAAACAGGTGTTTAATCTAGTAAAAGAAGACCGCACAGCGGTTATTTCGTCGGCAAGAACGGTCGGAACAATATTAAATTTCTTGACTGTGATCGATAGTGCATTTAGGAACAAAGAAGAAAACCCATCTGCAAGAGAGGTAGCCCTGGTTTTAAATGTTCCATCCCCCTCATCCAATGAGGGAGTATCCTATAGAGAAGTGTTTCAAAATTTAGACAAAGAAGTCTTAAATAGTGCAGGGGTGCTAATTCACGCTGTCCCAAGAACTGTACTCGATAGTACAGTTAAGTCAAATATCAAAAAAGGCTACCAGACATTGCTTGTCACAAACTATGAGTCTGCAAGCAGAGGACTTGATCTTTCAGGACTTGATGAGATTATTGCAACAGGGGCAATGAAAAAAGGCAAAGAGATGATCCAGTTTCTTTCGAGACTCTACTCCGTCAATCGACAATCTGCTTCAATAAAAATGTTCCACGGAGGATATGATGCTCAACTCACCCCAAACAATAAAGACGAAAAAGGGCGTATAGTAGATCTTATCTTCCAAAAAAACAGAGAACAGCACAAAACACCTCAACAGCACGAAGCGGAAGTCTCAGAAACGCTCAAGATATTATTTAATGTACCATCTAGGGGGGAGAAGGGGATAGCACTGAGTCGAGAGCTACTTGAAAGTTGTCCTGCGAAGTTTACTTTTACGGAAACACAGACGGGCAAAAACTCGATAAATGCTATAGACAAACTCATGGTATTTAAGTCGTTCATGCTTGGAGCAAACACTTCAATAGACTCTGTTGTAGGAGCAACTCACACATTATCCAAACCTAGAGCGTTTGATGCTTCAAAAGCTTATGAGGAGAAAGTTAAACAACTTGCTTATGATATCGAGAATGGCATATACAACAAAAACGAAATATCAAACAAGAACAAAACCAAGCAAGGGAAAAGGGAAGTAGTAGAGGTGAACTCAACAACAACTATGAGCAACAAAAGAAACGCACCGTAGTGGATGCAAGGTAAAGGGGGTATTTTTCCTTTGCCTTTTTGCATACATTCTTAAAATACTTCTTTTTTTTAGATATGATTTTTATAAAAAATAAAGGTATACCTATGTCGTCAACAAGCACAAAAGACATTCATTTTTTTCTATCATCAGTTGGAGGCTCGGGGAAAAGTGCAATATCACTAGTGAGTGCAGAAACACTTAACGCTAAAATATATGATGCACATATTGGCAGAGAATTTATTTCTGATTTTAGTGGTATCAATACATTCAGTACCACCCCCCCAGAAACAGATGGATCGCTTTTTTCTTTTATCGACAATATTCTTAGACATATCATAGGAGAACACTTTGACAATGGAGAACTAACGGATACAGAAAAAACCCCAGTAGTGGTTGATCTTGACCCTGCTTTGACTTTTGCGTTTTTGCGCTACGTTGAAAACACAGATTTTGCACATAGCTTTGAGACATTTGTAGGAAGTGGTAAGTGCTATTTTCATTTCATATTTTCTCCAGAAACAGCAGTGAGAAGCGGAAATGATATTGACCTATTTCACAAGAGAGCGGAGCTTTTTTCCGATAAAAGTGTCATACTATGGATCAATGAATACAAAGATACCTTTCTAAATGAGACAGAAAGAGAAAATCTAAAAAAAGTTGTTGAAGAGAAGTTTAGACAAAAATTTTTAGGCACTTTCCATATTGCAAAAAATGAAGCAATTAAGCGTTTATATAGAGAGCGAATATATGAACCAAAAATGGGCATATATAAAGCTTACGAGGAAGCTAATATTTTTGAAAAAGGGAAACTGCGAGCATACGGTAACCATGTAGCAAAGTTTCTGGAGGAGTGTGGGTTTAACACAAAGCGTCTTGACCCTTCTGCTGCAGCAACACCTAAGTACAAGTCCTCAAATATCGCAGATGAGGTGAAAGAAATGAAGCAGAGCGAGTCTATTTTTCTCCAGCAAAAAAAAGAGAAGGAAAAAGAAAAAACTACATCTCTACACTCCGACTTGGCGGGCAAAAAAGAAGAGAGCACTACGGCCGTAGTAGATCAGGAGAGTAAAAAAGTAGACCAAGAAAATGGTGGAGCGTATTCTCATGAGAAAGCTCTAGAGATAGAGGAGATAGACGACATTGACGCTAGTGAAATTGAAATCCTGACGTTGTCAAAAGAGGATTCGTTTACAAAAACAAATATGGCAGAAGAAGAGGAAGAGGAATGGAATGATGAATATGAGGAAGAAGAGTATTATGACGAAGATGTATACGAGAGCGATGAAAGATAATCGATAAATATTATCAAAATAAACCACAAATCACCTCATATATAAAATGTGAGATAGAGTACAAACAAGGAAAAACAATGGTAAACAAAACGATGGAAGCTTTAATCGGGAAAGTAAAATCAGAGCTTAATGAAGAAAGCAAAGATGAACTTTTAAAGCTAATAACTGGACTTAACTATACTGAGATACAGGATGATCCTGTCTTTTATCTTATTGTCAAACAGCTTGAAATAGCCACGAAAATTGCTACATACAGTAAAC
>DSAK01000057.1 GCA_011372825.1 Campylobacterota bacterium
CCTAGGAAAAACTCTAGTATGCAGAACTTCACGCTCTTTTTTAAAATCACTGAATGTTGAACTTATAAAGAGACGAAAAGTGTTTGTTCGCATGGGGATTTCTTTCTAATTCCAAATCGATGAGGCTTTTACATGTAGCTCTTTGATAGTATCGCTATCAAGCCACCTAAAGGAGCTGTTTTTTTCTAAAGGTGTGAACTTTTTTTGGTTCAAGATGTCTGAAACGGACTCTATGTAGATCGCTAGGCTATGTTCATCCTTTACATGTATGAACATAAACAGATACACATTGTTCCAGTTGCTTTGGTATTTTTGTGCTTGCCTGTATAGGTCTCCGCCTTTTTGTACTGCTTTTTCAAAAAGGGAGCTATTGGCGTAACTTCTGTATTTTACGTCCATGAGGTAGGCGTTTATCATCTCGTTTTTATCATTGAGCTTGATAACAAACAAATCAGGTGACGTCATAAAACGCTTGATTGTGTCTGAGGCATTTATGTCTTCTAGCACAGAAGTCTTTTGAATAAAAGATATAGAATTGCCCAGAACATTTTCTGCACCAAACTTTTGCACCACCAGTTCGTTTTTGCTCAAAAAAACTTCCGCCAGAGTTTCTGCTATCCTGCCATCGTAGTTTTCATAATCTACGCTGCTTTGTAGCTTTGCATCGTAACGAATGGTCTCAAAAGCCTTTGCAAAACCTATGTAGCGACCGCCTTTTATGCCCTCGATATCGTCTTTGCCAAGCCCCCACCATGATGGGAACAAAGAGTAATTTAGATACAAGCTTGGCATCTGCTCACCTTCTTGGTATTTTCCCACAAGAGGCATTGAGTAAGTTTTTGGTTCAAACTTTGGCGGCGTTTTTACAAAAAGATAAAAGAGCAAACTTAGGTTTTTTGGTGTTTTGTGACGAAACTTGTCGGCAAGGATGGATTTGAACCTGAAATCGATATTCTCCTCTTCTATAAGCACTTCTGGCTTTTTTAAATCTTTTAGTACTTTTTTGAGCTCATCTTCATTCCACAGTATCTTTCTAGCCTCCCAAAATAAGTCAGCTTCAAGTGTTTTAAAGTATGAAGAGGCTCGGGGATTTTCTAGGATTTTTGCATTTACAATTATTGAAATATTATCCTTTTTCACATGAAAGCAATTTGCCTCTAGGTAGTTTAATACGCACTCGCTCCAGTTGGGGTTTTTGCGCAGGTGCGCCTTGACTTCAATCAATTCTGCCCAATCCACACTGCCTTTTTCGTGAACTTCATAGCCCATTTCTTTGAAATGTTGCAAAGCAAAGGTTTGTATGTTTTGTGCATCGAGTTTTTTTGTTTTATCATCCTTTGCACCAATCTGTTTTTTCAGATGGGCAATGAATTTTTCAAAGTTCTCTTTTCCATTTTCAAAAAGATCTACATACTGGCAGCCACTTAGCCAATATTCCATTGCTTCTTGGGGTTCTATGTTCTCTATCCTCAAGGGAAAGATGGGCTTTTTGTAGCGCAGAGCCAAGTCCAACTCTCTTTGTACATGTACGGACTCTCCAGAAGATTCTGAATACAAAAGCACAAGGCATTGAGAGGATTGAATGGCACTCACGATGTCTTTGGCATAGTTGCCGCCAGCTTCAATAGAACGGTTTGAGTACCAAACATCAAACCCAACCTCCTTTAATCGCTCATGCGTTCTGTCAGCAAATGCTTTATCTTTGCTAGAAAAAGATAGAAAAACCACTAGATCTCCTTGTAAAACATAGATATTTATAAAAATTTAAAATTATTGTCTCGCCACATCAATAAACCTATTTTATTTCTCTTTAATAGCTTTTACCCAAGGATGCATCTCGCCAAGAAGCTCAATGGCCACCAAACAAGTCTCATCATAAGCATTTTTAGCATTTTCGCCATCATCTTCCTCTAAATCCAAACGAGAGACAATATGTTTTAAGAATGATTCGAACTGCTCTTTTTTATTTTGTTTTAAACACTCATCCCAAACACACTTAATTAGCGTCTCTATTGATTCGTTTCTGTTCACTAGGTAACTTATGTAGATATTTAGATAGTCAGCATTATTCAGTTTTACGACTTGTTCTGAAACATTCGCCAAAACTCGTTTGCTACAGTCGTTCACCTCGGCAAATGGCTCTTGTTCAAAAAGAGTAGTTTCGTCTTCGTCTTCATTGTTTAAAAGATCAGCATTAAAAGTATACAAAATGCCAAAAGTCGAATCTTCTACTTGAATCTCAATTTCATCATAAGGTGTTCCATCATCCTCATCACACATGTCTTGATAACACTCTGGGCAACATACCCCACTAAATAAAAGTGAATTTTCTTCAGCATATTTTTCAAAGTCAATACTATATCCATATTCATGGGTTTCGAACTCTCCACAAGCAGAGCATTCTAATTCTAGGACAATATTGCCAAACGCACCTTCATTCACGCTTTCTTCGAAACAATCTTCATCTCCACACCACGGACATGTGCTCATTTTTTACTCCTTGTTTTATAGTTTTTCTAAAAGTTTTTTTGCCTCTAATCTTTCGTTTTCATCTGTGCTGTTTTTAATAGTATTTTCTAATTTTTCTATCATCTTTGGAGTTATTATTTTAAGATATTTTGTTAAGCCATCTATTATTGCCTCATTCTTCATTCCTTGATTTAGCATTGCCTGTCCTAATATATTTGACCTAATCATACAAGCCTCAGGCGACAGGATATGTCGCACTCACATTTCCACTAAATTCTGCTTCTCTATCATCAGTAAATACTCCCTAAGTTCTCTTTCGATGCGTTTTCTAAAGTGAGCTGGCTTTAGCACTTGGATGTGGGGCAGCCATGCCTTGATGAGATTATCCAAATCCTCATCATGGGAGATTTCAAAGCTTACATGTAGAGAACCATCTTCATAGGTTTTTAGGATTTGTTGGGATGATAGCTGTTTTCGAAGGGTAAAAAAGTGAGAGATACTGTGATGGATTTTGACCTCTACCTCATATTTACTGCCTTCTTCAAACCAAGCAGAGTGCACGCCATCTAACACTTTATCGATTGATGTAGGTTTTTTGAAGTGTTCACTTGTGAGCTCTAGGTTCATAATCTTGGCGATAGTAAAGGTGCGGGTTTTTTCATCTTTTGTATCTTTAGCAAAGAGATACCAGATACCATCAAAGCTAGTTATCTTGTATGGACATACCTTTGTTGGTTTGGATTTGTAGTTAAAGGTTATAACAATATTTTTATCAATGGCTTCATGGAGGTGTTTGATAAGGGGATTTTCTAATTGAATTGGCTCAGCTTCTTGGGGTTTGATATAAAAGTGATGTTCCATATTAGAGCGTAGCATCTTTTTTAAAAGTCTGCTAGATACGGTTTTAAAAGTACCATCTATTTTTTCAAACTGAGAAAGAGCGAGTTTAAGGAGCAAAAACTCCTCATAATGTTCTAGTTGAGTATAGCCAAGTTGGAAGCCATCCATAAACTTTAATTTTCCATCCTCTGTTTTTTCTATGGGAAAGTGGTGTAATCTATTGTAAATATCTCTTTGTATGGTTCTAACGGCTACATTGAATTCTTCAGAGAGTTCTTGGATAGTGGGGCGTTTATCTTCATGGAGCATGCCTAGTATCATAACGATACGGTCAATTGTTTTATCGTGGTCGTTTAATTGTGCCATAAACACTCCTGTGTGTTTTAGTTATAGTATTGGGGAAGTGCGACAGAATGTGTCGCACTGTTTCAAGAGGTTATTATTGTTTAATTTGGCTTGAAAGTTTCTTTTGTGGGAGTTATTTTTGTTTTTTAAAGGCACGAATGGCTAAATAATTGCAAAGAGTTTTATGTCAATTTTTAGTTATTGGTAATGTTGAGTTTCTTGTTGGAATTGGACGGTTGTCTCTTTTTGTTCTTTGTAAGTTTATTATCAGATGAGGGTGGCTTGGAGCTATTGGTGCTGTTTAGGTCCAAGCGTGCTTCAAGCTCTTTAATGCGTGCTTCTAGTTTTTCTACCATGAGAATAATATCCGCAGCTGCTTCTGGATTGTTCTTGCAGAAATCTATGGCTTCTTGTTTAGTCATCATACTTTTTTGA
>DSAK01000094.1 GCA_011372825.1 Campylobacterota bacterium
ACTCTATAGTAAAAGCGATAGAATGGCTAGAGCATGGAGATGAATTATTAGATAAATGCAATGCTATAATTTTTTTAAACTACAAACCAGTAGGAGATGGAAAAGACTATAGAAGGTTATTGAGAAATAGCCCTTTGCTTAGAAAGTTTTTTAATTTAGTTGACAGAAAAAAACATCCTGTTAAAATAGGATTTGATAGTTGCATGGTCTCAGGTATTGTTCAATATATGAATAATATCAATTTGACATCATTGGAACCATGTGATGCAGGAAGATTTTCAGCATATATTTCAGAAGATTTAAAAATGTATCCATGCTCGTTCATGATGGAATATTATGAAGGTGAAGATTTAAGAAAAAAATCTCTTATGGATGTATGGAATAATTCTTACTCATTCAATAAAACAAGAGATAGTTTAAATAGTAATCGTTGCAATGGATGTAATCAACAGAAAAATTGCTTAAATGGATGTCCTTTTTTAAGAGAGATTGATTTATGCTCAAACATAAATTAGCTTAATGAGATGGAAGTAATAAAGAAAATGAAACTACATTTAACAAATCGCAAAAAGATCTTAGTGAAGTTTCTTTAGAAGATATAGAGTTTCAACAAACTAGCAAAGATAAGAATTAAGGTGTGAACATCAAAAGTTTAAAGAGTTTGTATATTATTATACCAACACGCCTCTTCCACCTCTTTGCAATGTGCAAATCGGGGAGGTTTTCTTGTTTATCTTCAATCTACTCATACCAAAAAGTAAATTCTCAAGAAGCGGGACTGAAGTCCAACATCCAAAAAAGAAGTGAAAGCGAAAATATAAAAATCGGAAGTGGGGCTTTAGCCCCGCATGCAATAAAAAGCCACCACGAAGCGGGACTAAAGTATCCCATCTCCAAAAGAGAAGCGGAAGTAAAACCAATTTTTGACAAATTTTTTTGATATAATACACATCCAAACCCTCAAAAGTTTGCGAGATACACTCTTGTCAAAGCTTATGGGTGCAGAAGCGAGAATAAAGATATGAAAATCGGAAGTGGGGCTTCAGCTCCGCAAGAAATAAAAAGCCATCAAGAAGCGGGACTGAAGTCCCACCTCCTAGATTTTATGGAGTTTATGAATGAGCAAAGATTACACCCCACCATACACCATAACCTCAAAAATACTAAAACTCTCTACTCAAATTAGCGAAGAGCTTGCAAAACTTCAATTTCATCATACCAAAAAAGTAAACCCACTACTAAGAAAGAAGAGTCGTATCAAAACTTTAGCAGGTACATTAGAGATAGAGGGTAATTTTTTGGGTGAGGAAAAAATTACAGCTATTTTGGACGGCAAGAAAGTTTTAGCAACACCAAAAGAGCTCTCAGAGGTTCAAGGGGCGATCAAAGCCTATGAAAAACTAAATGAGTTTAAATATGATAAGTTGGATGATTTATTACTAGCTCATAAAATCTTGATGGGTGAGATACTCACAACTGCTGGAAGCTTTAGAAACGTAAATGTCAAAGTGGGTGAACACATAGCACCACCGCCAAAGATAGTAGATGAACTCATGAAAAATCTTTTTTCATGGCTCAAAAACAGCGATGAACATATGCTTTTAAAATCTTGTATCTTTCACTATGAGTTTGAATTTATACATCCGTTTTCAGATGGAAATGGAAGAGTTGGAAGACTTTGGCAGAGTGTGATACTAAATAGTTTCAACCCCGTCTTTTCACTTCTTCCAACCGAAAGTATAGTAAGAGATCATCAAGAGGAGTACTACAAAGCCATAGAAGATGCTACAGAGCTTGGGGAGAGTACGCCATTTATTGAGTTTATGCTTGAGATGCTACTACAATCGATCCAAACTACTTCAAAAAGTGACCAAAAAAGTGACCAAAAAAGTGACCAAAAAGTTTTAGCTCTTATGCAAAAAAATAATAAGATTACTATCTATGAGCTGATGGAAAAACTCTCTATGAGTGAATCGGGGATTAAGAAAGTTATCAAAAAATTAAAAGATGAAGGCACTATCAGTAGAGCAGGAAGCCTCAAATCTGGATATTGGAAAATCAAGAGGAAAAATGTGCAGAAGTAAGGGGCAAGATATGAAAATCGGAAGTGGGGCTTTAGCCCCGCATTCAATAAAAAGCCACCACGAAGCGGGACTGAAGTCCTGCCTCCAAAAGAAAAATTTTCGACATTTGCCGCATATTGATTCGGCAGGATATTATCAGTTTGTGACATTTAGAACTCATGATAGCGTTGATGAGTTTGTACGGAAGTGGGGCTTTAGCCCCGCATTCAATAAAAAGCCACCAAGAAGCGGGACTGAAGTCCCACCTCCAAACCCAAACAAGGCCAAAGTCCCATATCCAAAAGAGAAGTGAGAGTGAAACAAATTTTTGACAAATTTTACTGATATAATACACACAATCCTCAAAAGCTTGCGAGATAAACTCTTATCAAAGCTTATGGGTGCAGAAGCGAGAATAAAAATATGAAAATCCATGAAGAAGCAGGACTAAAGTCCCACCTCCAAATGCAAACAAGGCCAAAGTCCCACCTCCAAAAGAGAAACGAGAGCGAAGATGTGCAAAACGGAAGTGGGGCTTTAGCCCCGCAAGAAATAAAAAGCCATCAAGAAGCGGGACTGAAGTCCCACCTCCAAAAGAAAAATTTTCGGCATTTACCACATATTGATTTGGCAGGATATTATCAGTTTGTGACATTTAGAACTCATGATAGCGTTGATGAGTTTATACGGAAATGGGACTTTGGTTCCGCTATAAGCAAAAAAGAAAAACAACTCAAAATTGATGATTATCTAGATCGTTCAAACAATGGAGCTTATCTCCAAAATGAGGTTTTAGAATGGCTTTTTGAGTTCTTGCTAGAGCAAGATAAAAAACTTTATGAGCTTGTGGCATTTGCAATTATGAATAATCATGTGCATATGCTTTTTAAACCACTTGAGCGTTTAAGCAAGGTTATGCAAAAGATCAAAGGTGCGAGTGCGAAAAAAATAAATGAGTTGCTAGAGAAAAGTGGTCAATTTTGGGCTGATGACTATTATGATAAAGCAATTATAGATGAAAGACATTTTTGGGTAGTTTATGAGTATATAAAAAATAATCCGTTGAAGATATATGGAAGTGACTATAAATGCGGGACTGAAGTCCCGACTCCAAATGTTAAAATCCCACATCCAAACTCAAGCGGGACTGAAGTCCCACCTCCTAGATTTTATGGAGTTTATGAATGAACAAAAATTATACCCCACCATACACGATAACCTCAAAAATACCAAAACTCTCCTTTTTAATCAGTGAAGAGCTTACAAAACTTCAATTTACTCATGCTGCAAGTAAACCCACTACTAAGAAAAAAGAGTCGTATCAAAACTTTAGCAGGTACTTTCGAGATAGAGGGTAATTTTTGGGTGAGATACTCACAACTGATGGAAGCTCTAGAAGTGCAAATATCAAAGTGGGCGAACATATAACACCACTATTTCTTACCTTCCGTTAGCAATCTTCCACAAAGTATCAAAACTATCTATCTTGCTGTATTTTAGTTGTACATTATCAGAGCTTAGTTTGTCAAAAAATCTCTCAGCACACTCTATCTTAATCTCTTCAATTTTTCTCATTTGCAAGCTTGACATACTCCCTTTTGTCTCCGCTACAAAATAGATATATTGGACACTTCCCTCTTTAAATGCTACAGCCCAATCAGGATTATAATCTCCTACAGGAGTAGGTATAAAAAAGCCTTTAGGTAGTTTGACATAGACCACTACTACATCGCTTGCATCAAGTTGTTTGGCGAAGTTTTCCTCTGTTTTTGAATCTGCAATGAGATAGTGATAGATATGCTTTTTAACCTCTTTGGCATTCTTGAAATTATAATTTGGTTGATTCATAGTAAATATATCTGTATCAAATCTATCATCCGTTGTGGTATACGCTAACTTCTGAACAACCATAGCTGCTTTTTGCTCATTGATGATTCGACTAGCTTCCATGATAAACTCTTCAGGATTTACTTTAAAT
>DSAK01000196.1 GCA_011372825.1 Campylobacterota bacterium
AAAAGAGTATATGGGGGCTTCGATATTCTCAAAAGCTAGCTTGCTCTAGCTTTTCTGCAGACGGCATGATAGCAAGCCACCATGGTAATTTAACAACTCTTTACAAAGTTTTCATAACGGTGTTGACTTTCGAGTAGTTATTGTAATCCCTATCGTAGCCACAAATGATGGGTAGTAGTGATGAAGCGATAAGATTAAGCGGTAATTTTGGACGGGTAACGGGCTCGCATCTGCACTTTGGTTTCACAATTTTAGAGTACACTGTCAATACATTAGATTTTGTCAACAAAATTAATGCTATATTTTGGAGAACAAGATTGAAAAAGAAAAGTTTATTACAATATATTTTGTATCTCTTTATGGCGCTTTTTTTTGCAGGTTGTTTAAGTAAATACCCTATGGGTTTAAGCAAAGAGCAATGGTTGCAACTAAGTCAGCAAGAACAACTAAAGCTTACTAAGCAGCAGCAAATGCTTGATCATGAAATAGCACTCAAACGAGAAAAGCAGCGAGAGTTAGCCCTTGAAATTGAACTTAAAAAGCAACAAAGAATCGATGCGCTTTATCAAAATGCTACTATAGGCGATACTATAGTACTTAATTTTGAAAGTGGTTATGCTATCAATTCAAAACAAAAACTACCAATTATTCCTCAAGGCGTAATCCTTGCTAGAGGCGAAACCAAAGAGATTGATTTACAACTTCAACGAGGAAGACAGATAAGAACTCAAAGGGTTTATTTACACTATCGAAACGATGGTACTCAAGTAGAAATTGCACTCAGCCCACTTAATCAAAGGATCAATAAAATAGTACTTTTAAATAGTGGCAAATGGCGCTATGGCACAAAGTATCAAAACCAAAAGTTAGAAGTTTCAAAATATAGTGGACTATCCCGTTTAAATCTAAGCATCAGATATCACGAAGCAACACTCAAAGATAGAGAAAGATACATTATTATTCCACGGTGATTAAGCAGCTTTCATTTACTTGCTAAATCGCGTGCACACTTTGGTGAGTGTCTTTGTGTCACTAACAAGAAGCAAAGCGAGGATATGAGCATTTATTTGGATATGACAAATAGTAGATTACAAGAATTTCGTCATGAGTATTATCTCGCACTTTTTGATGAATAGTTAGAGTTTATTAGCCTATCTAATAAAGATTTGATTCCTGTTGGCAATGAGCTTATTTATGGTAAGATTTTTAATAAATTAGGTTGTAAAAAACATAAATATAGAGCATAAAAAGGTAAAGCTTTTTAAAGAGCTTGTTTATTTCAAGACTGCTTTATCCAGGTAACAAACTCTATCTCATAGACTAGAAATAAGAATTAAGCTCATGTAGTTATAAACTTTAACTTACAAAGATTTTGACTCAAAATTAAGAATAAAACAACATTAAATTTAATTTCTCTCAAAAACTCTTAAGAGATATTATTAAGCATGTGTTTGCAGTAATAGTAGGTAATAAACTGATGTATTTTAAATTCGAAGATATCTAACAACAAGTTTACGATGCAATCAACAGCTAAAAAAGTATATGTCTAAGTGAGAAAGTTGAAAAAAATTTTGAATACAATATTTTGAAGCTATTACTTTTAACTCTAAAAAATTAAGTAGCTACATTAAGAAGAAGCTAGAGAATTGTTAACTAAAAAAGTTTAATTTATGCTGACGCAAAATGTTGAAACTTTTTTGCTTTATGTGATTTTCAAGCCCAAAAAGGGTAGATGGGTAAGATTTTAGAGTTTGAGATATCTTCTGATATCTTCAACTTTATCGGTTTTTTCCCATCCAAAACCTTGGTCTTCACGCCCGAAATGACCATAAGCAGCAGTTTTTTTGTAGATTGGCTTGAGTAAATCAAGAGATGTGATAATCCCCTTAGGTGTCAAATCAAACAAATCATTTACGCATTGAGATATCTTTTCTTCATCAATTATTGAGGTATTGTGTGTGTCTATATAGATGGATACTGGCTTTGCGACCCCTATAGCGTAAGCTAATTGGATAGTGACTTTTGAGCAAACTTTGGCAGCTACTAGATTTTTGGCTATATGTCTAGCAGCATAAGCAGCAGATCTGTCAACTTTTGTTGGGTCTTTTCCACTAAAAGCACCACCACCATGTGGACAACTTCCACCATATGTATCTACGATAATTTTTCTCCCCGTCAATCCAGCATCTCCTTGTGGTCCACCTATGACAAATCTTCCTGTTGGATTGATATGGTATGTGATGTCATCATTTCGTAATTCAGGAGGTATTACTTCGTAGATAACATCTCTTAAAATCGCCTCTTTGATAGTTTTGTCATCTACATTGTCGTGGTGTTGTGCTGATACAACTATAGTATCAATCCCCACTGGTTTGCCATCTTTGTATCGCACACTCACTTGTGCTTTGCCATCTGGTCTTAAGAACGCAACGGTACTATTTTTGCGTACTTCTGCAAGTTTTGCTGTGAGCTTATGTGCTAGTGATATTGGAAGTGGCATAAGCTCTGGAGTTTCATCACAAGCATAGCCAAACATCAGCCCTTGATCTCCAGCACCGATTTCGCCACTTGCCCTATCGACGCCTTGGTTGATGTCTGGACTTTGTTCGCCGATACCATTTAATACCGCGGCACTTCTATAGTCAAACCCATAACTTGCATCAGTATATCCGATATCACGCACAACACCCCTTGCGATATCTTGCATAGGGCAGTATGTAGTTGTCTTTAATTCTCCTGCAATTACACAAAAACCATTACTTACCAATGTCTCGCAAGCAACCCTTGCATTTGGATCTTTGGAGAGTATATCATCTAGTATGGCATCACTTATTTGGTCTGCCATTTTATCAGGATGTCCTTCGGTGACCGATTCGCTTGTAAAAATATACTCTTTTGCCATTTTTTATTTTTCTCCTATAAAATGATTTATTTTCGTTGCCAACTGAGGCGGAGTTAGCCCTAATGACTCTTCAATTTGTGCAGTATTGCCATGAGCGATAAAGCAATCTTCATATTCAAATGAAACTATACGGATATCTGTGATTGATTGCTCCTGCAAAAACTCCCCTAAAGCAGAACCAACACCACCAATTTTTACACTATCGCTAAAGACAAACCAATATTTGTGATCTTTAGCTAGTTCTAAAAGCATGTCTTTATCCAAAGGCTTGACAAATCTCAAGTCAAGAATTGAGACCTTTTTATTGATGAGTTTAGCCGTCTCTATGGCTCTACCTACGCCATTACCATATCCAACTAGAAGTATCTCCTTGCCTTTCTCAATGAGATGTGATTTGCCAAGCTCAAAACTCACACTTGGTCCATCTTGAGCGATAAATGCCCCTCTTGGATACCTGAATGCACAAGGAGTTGGAAAATCTTTTGCAAATTCCATCGCTAGTTTCATTGTGGTTTCATTGTATGGTGCAAACAGTGTAAGATTTGGAATAGCTCTAAGATATGAGATATCAAAAGCACCTTGATGTGTTTCACCATCCTCTCCTACAATGCCAGCTCTATCGATTGCAAAAACAACACCTATATTCATCAAAGCAATATCATGAATTACTTGATCGTAACCGCGCTGTAAAAAAGTAGAATATATAGCACAAAAAGGTTTAAAGCCCTCTTTTGCCAATGGCCCCATCGATGTAACAGCGTGTTGCTCTGCTATAGCTACATCCCAAAATCGATTAGGAAATTCCTCTATAGCACCACTAAGTCCTGTTCCACTTGGCATTGCCGCAGTGACACCAACGACTTTATCATCCTCTCTAGCAAGCTCTAAGAGCTTCTCGCTAAATATCGTTGTAGCATTTTTTACCTTATTTGATTTATGTGGTTTTCCTGTTTTTATATCAAAAGCACTCACCCCGTGCCAATGTTCTTTGCCAGTCCCTTCGGCTATTTCATACCCTTTGCCTTTAGTTGTTTGTGTATGTATGATCACTGGTTTGCCCATCTTTTTTGCTATTTGAAATGTTTGTATAAGCTCTTGGATATTGTGTCCATCTATTGGG
>DSAK01000042.1 GCA_011372825.1 Campylobacterota bacterium
ACCAACTTATCTGCTTTAACGAGGGTCTTTATCCCATCAACACCAAATGAAGTATTGCCATCAAAGAGATATTCACACCCTTGAAGATTCTGTGTGATTTCAAAAAGTCCTTGCTTGATAACACTTGCAATACCATAGTCATCTATACAACCTGCATCAAAAATTGCGATATGGTATGTGGCATTTTGGAGTATCAAATCATAGAGCTGTTCTCTTCTTTTGAGTGAAAGTTTTTTTGAATCATCCAACCCCGCAATAGAATTTTCCAACACAACTCCAGCTATTACAAGAGGGCCAGCCAATGGTCCTCTACCTGCTTCATCTATGCCACAAAGTGGCATTAACTTTTTGTTGAGCAAACATTTACCCTTGTGTAGTATGATTGCATTATATCAAGAACACCATAGTCATTGTTCAGCTCCTTCCTTACTTTGCCTTTTTATTTTTAAAGGTGTTCTTGATACAATCATCCTACAAATTTACCTTGACTTCTCAAATCAGATTCCATAATCTCAATCTCTCTATGTCCACTGTGTACTATTTCAGTATCGACTGAATAATCCAAAATCTCATTACGGTTTTCATAATCAACACTATTGAGGATAGTTTTTATAGCATTGAGTCTAGCTTTGAATTTGTCATCACTTCGGATCACTGTCCATGGAGTTTTTGGTGTATGGGTTCTTTTGAGCATTTCATATTTCATTAGGGTAAACTCATCCCATCGCTCTTGCATTTGCAAATCTATCTCACTTAGCTTCCATTGCTTCAAAGGATTGTGTTCGCGTTCTAAAAATCGCAAGTTTTGTTCTTCTTTTGTAACTGAAAAATATATCTTTACAAAATAAAATCCGTGATTTACCAAATCTGTCTCAAATGTAGGAACACTCTGGATAAAAGTATAATATTCCTCTTTTGTACAAAATCCAAATACAGGCTCAACCATGGCTCTATTGTACCAACTACGGTCAAAGATTACTATCTCTCCTCCGCGTGGAAACTGCTCAACATATCTTTGGAAATACCACTGAGTTCTTTGTACATCTGAAGGCTTACCTAATGCAACTACTCGGTAGTGCTTTTCGTTCATGTAGCGAGTAATTCTCCTGATAGCTCCACCCTTTCCTGCTGCATCGCGACCCTCAACTAAAACTATCATTTTTTTATTTTGGGCTTCGAGATACTCTTGAAGCTTGATAAGCTCTACTTGATATGCTTTTAGTGAATCCTCTTGGAGTACATTTATATATTGTTGATATACATACTCTTGAAACACCTCATCGTTTGCAAATAAATCAATAAAATCTTCTTTTTTCATATCTATCCCCTGTTTAGTGAAATTTATATCCAAGACCCCAAACTGAAGCTATATATCCGTACTCTTTTGTAGGGTCTATCTTTTTTTTGAGCCTACTTATAGTGACATTCATGGCATTGGTATTGATCTCTTGATTTTTGTCTTGCCAAAACATCTCATGGAGTGTTTCTCTCTCAAAAATTTTATCTGGATTTTCTACAAATAAAACAAGCAAAGAAAATTCCAAAGGTGACAACTCCAAAGACTTATAGTTTACCCAAACTTTTTTGAGGCTCTTGTCAATAGTGATATTTTTGTATCGTACTTTTTTAGCATCTATCACTCCAGAACGACGCAATAAGGCACGAACTCTAAGGAGCAACTCTTTTGGGCTAAATGGTTTAGTTAAATAGTCATCGCCACCCATCTCAAAACCCTCTTCAAGCTCAGATGAACTGTCTTTGGCTGTGACAAAAATAACTGGCAAAGTGTAGCCTTTAGCTCTCAAAGAGGCGACAAACTCCCCGCCTTCTGTGCCTGGTAAGTTTCTATCTATAATCATCAAAGATGGATTTTCTTCTTCTAAAAACTGCTCCACACGCTCAGTAGAAAAAAAACCTATAGTTGAGTACCCCTCTTTTTGGAGGTGGTACTCCATAAGCTCAAGTATGTCACTTTGGTCTTCGACAATGACAATCTCTATTTTCTCTTTTGACATACATTATTATACAAGGTATGCCCATCAAATAGACTTAGAGTTTCCCGCCAATACGAGCAAAAATCAGTTTAGAAGCAATATCCTCTAGCCTCTCCATAATTTTCAAATTTTTACGGATATACTTAAGTAAATCCCACGATATATCATTTATATTGCTCTCTTTGTGCATCACTTGTAATGCCTCTTTTTCAATTACCGAATAGATGTCATCTGTTTTACTATTTTCAAGGTTGATTTTTCTCTCTAAATCCTCAAGTGCACTATGGTCATTTGTAGTTTGAATCATCTCGATGATAGACTCCAAAGCTCTGATAGTGCATCTATTGATAGCCAAAGACTCCTGGATGATTCTTTTTGCTTCAGGGTCTGTTTGGGCGTTACAAATAGACATATTTTTCATATAGTTTTTTTCATTCGTAGCGATTCTTTGGAGAGAATAGGTGATTTTCAAAAATGCTACAACCTCTCTTAGGTCACTTGCTTCTGGTGCGTATCTAGCCAATATTGTCACGATGAGATTGTCAACATCTTCAACTTGTTCGTTGATTTTTTTCAGTGGTATTTTGATTTGTAAAAAACTTTTTTCATCACAAGCCTCTAGTGCGTGTAGTGCAAGCTTTTGAGAGATAGTTAAATCTTCTAAAATCTCTATCGTTTTTTCCCGTACTTGGGATATTTTCTCTATATTGGTTTCAAGCATTTATATTCCTTTTGAGATAAGCAATGACTCTAAGTATAAAGTAAAACGATTACATTTTGACAACAACTAAGCAACGCCTATATATCTTTCTCTTTTTGATGGTTTTAAAAGATGTAAATCGACACAGATAAACCCATCAATACAATTATTAAACTCACTATCGTATCCAAAATCATAAAACACTACACCTCCTTCATCACATGCTTCGCTATACTGTTTATAGAGTGTTGGGATGGTAAATCCTCTGAGAGCCAACTCATCTTTAAGCGTTTTTATATCTAATTTATAATTATCTCCTGCAAATATACTCTTGCAATATTCTTGCATAGAAGTTGGCATTTGGTACTTATAACGGTGTTTGACTGCGTCGCTTTTTGTTCCAAAATAGTGAGTATAAAAATATACAATCATACTTTTTGCTTGTAAACTAAATGCATCACTTATACTTACTGCTCCAAAGAGATAACGAATCTGTGGTTTTTGTCGCACAAATGCACCAATCCCTTGCCAGAGATAATCAAGCGCTCTTGTGTTCCAATATTTTGGTTGAACAAAGCTTCTACCTAACTCAATACCTTGCTTGATATAGATATCAAAAGGGTCTTTATATTCAAAAATTCTAGAGGTATACAAGCCTTTTATACCAAAACTTTCAACGATTTCCTTGCACACTCCTATCCTGTATGCTCCTGCGATTTCCAACGCTTCATCGTCCCAAATCACTAGATGCTTATAGTACAAATCAAAACTATCAATATCCCTTTTTTTACCACTGCCCTCACCCACAAAACGGAAACTAATCTCTCGTAGTCTCCCTATCTCTTTGAGCACTACATTTTCCACACTACTCTCATACAAAATGATTTGCTTGCCATCAAATGTATCTCCTAGCAGCTGCCCCTCTTTGAGTCCTTTTTTGAGCTCTATTCTAGACTCTGGCATAGATATTTCGTTGTGTGTTTTAAAAATCTCTTTACCACCTTTTGCGATTCTATAAAAATGTTTTCGTAACAATTTCACACTCTCTTTTGGTAGGAGATTGACTCTACTATACGAGTCGTACGGTATAGGCTTGCCTATGGTGAAATCTATGTGTTTATGTTGGGATTTGAACATCTCATGAGGCAAAGTGGCCGTTGCTAAAGTGCGGTTAAACAGTGAAAAGAGATAAAAATTGCGTGAATTTTTTGCATCTATAAATACCGGTAGAATTGGTGCGTGCATTTTAGAGGCGATTTTAAAAAATCCACTTTTCCATTGTGTATCTTTTATCCCTGTTGGTCTTGC
>DSAK01000049.1 GCA_011372825.1 Campylobacterota bacterium
ATATATGAGTACAACAACTACTATAAAAACTTTTGATTTGCATGGAACTAAAGAGGGGAAGATAACAGTTAGCGTGATAAGTGAGCCATATGGGCTAAAAACTGATAGTGTTGTAAGTGTTGGTATATCACTCCAAGGCGGTGAACCAGATTGGAAGGTACATCTCCCTAAAGAGAATATCGACGAAGTTATCTTAGCGATTCAAGAGGCAAAACAAAAGCTATAAAAGTAGCTTTTTTGCTAAAATCTCTTTAGGTACTACACCCACTATCTTCTTGAAGAAGACCTTTTTTCTCTAGAGCTTCATCTATCCCTCTGCGAAGGATAGTATAAGGTGGCAAGCTGAATCCAAGCAGTATATCTCTCTCGTCACCACTATGAATACACTCAAATTCTCTCCCCTCTTTTGAGACTATCTTTTTTATCGTAAACCAATATCTTTGGTCAATTTTCTCTATTTTGCCATACTCATTTTCAATCAAATCTATCTTTGCGCCAACTGGTAATACAATTTCAACTCTATCTCCTATGCAAGTTTTATCCTTGCATCTCCATGTTAAGCCATCAGCTCCGACAAGGGCAGCTACTTGATGTGTGCCGTATTGGATAGTGAAATCGTGCGATTGTGTATCGTGTCTCTCAAAAGGGCGGCTAATGAGATAAGCATCTGTAAAGCCTCTATTTTGTGTGGTATGCAACTCTTGTTGGTACTTCTTTGGGTCATATGTGTTTGTATAATAGTCATCAATCGCATGGTGATAAGCTTTTGTGACTACACCAACATAATATGGTGATTTGGTACGCCCTTCTATTTTCAAGCTATCTATCACTCCACTTGCAAGAATCTCATCTATGTGCGAAGCCATATTCATATCTTTGGCGTTCATGATATAAGTTCCAACGCCCTCTTCTTCATCAAGTCTAAAAGTTGTATTTGTTTCAGGATTGTGTGCAAACACCTCATAGGGAAATCTACAATCATTAGCGCAACTTCCACGGTTTGGTACTCTACCCATCTGCAATGCAGATATAAGACATCTTCCACTATAGGCAAAGCACATTGAGCCATGTACAAATACCTCTATCTCAAGCTCAGGTATTGCTTGTTTTATCGCTTCACAGTCTCTAAGGCTAATTTCTCTAGCAGCGATTATCCTTTTTACTCCCATATCGTAATAAACCTTAGCATCAAGGGCGTTCATCACATTGGCTTGAGTTGAGAGATGAATTGGGATATTTGGGGCAATTTGCTTTGCCATTTGTACAATACCTGGACTTGCTACGATAAAAGCATCTGGGGCAAGTTGCGCCATTTGAGATATATGTTTTTCATAGAGTTTTATTTGAGAATTAAAGGGGAAACTGTTGATAGTAACATACACTTTTTTACCCAAAGAGTGGGCATAATCAATACCCTCTTGAAATGACTCCATATCAAACTCTTTGCCAGATCGAATCCTAAGTGAAAAGCTACTCACGCCACCATATACAGCATTAGCCCCATAATTAAGTGCAATTTTCATCTTCTCTAGATTGCCAGCAGGGCTGAGTAGTTCAACTTTTTTCATTTTATTTAGCTTGTGCTATTAGCACACCCTCTAGCAAAGCATCTATATCGCCATCAAGAATACTCTCAACATTTGAAAAAGTTTGATTGCTTCTAGCATCTTTGACTTGTTGGTATGGTGCTAAGACATAAGAGCGGATTTGGTGACCCCAGCCAATTTCGCTTTTTTCTACGCCGTCAGTTTCGGCTTGTTTTTTTGCCATCTCGTATTCGTATAGACGCGATTTGAGCATCTTTAAGGCACTTGCTTTGTTTTTGTGTTGACTTCTATCATTTTGACATTGGACAACGATATTTGTAGGAATATGGGTGATTCTTATCGCCGATTCAGTTTTGTTGACATGTTGTCCTCCTGCACCACTTGCACGATAGGTATCTATGCGGATATCTTTGTCTTCTATGACTATATCTATATCATCGTCAATCTCAGGACTTATCATCACAGAGCAAAAAGAGGTATGTCTTTTGGCGTTGCTATCAAAAGGGCTGATTCGAACAAGTCTATGGATACCATTGTCCACTTTGAGGTATCCATAAGCGTTTTCACCTTTGATGATAAAAGAGGCATCTTTTATTCCTGCTTCCTCTCCAGCTTGATAATCAAGCACTTCTACACTAAAGCCTCTGCGTTCAGCCCATCTAAGATACATGCGATAGAGCATACTTGCCCAGTCTTGACTCTCTGTTCCTCCTGCGCCAGGGTGGATTGTGATAATTGCGTTGTTGTTGTCGTGGGGACCACTTAGCATCATCTCTATCTCTAAGTCTTGAATCACTTTTTGTAGGTTTGCTGCATCCTCATAGAGCATCTCAAGAGTCTCTGTATCTTTTTCGGACTTAGCAAGCTCAAAATACTCAACCCCATCTTTTAGTGCATCGTTTGCTTTGTTAAACTTGTCAAGCATCCTTTGGATACGGGTTTTTTCTTGTGCAACTTTGGCTGCATTGTTGGTGTCTTCCCAAAAAGAAGCTTCTTGTTGTTGGGTCTCAATGTCGCTTAGACGCTTTTGAAGTATAATTGGTTTGACGATATGAGTTATGTTTTCCATCTTTATTGAGAGAGTTTTGAGTAATTCTCCATATTCATATGCGTCCATTGTCATCCTAAGTGAGGTAAATTTTGGTATGATTTTACCCAAATATATTACAAAAAGAGGTTAGAGATGGTAATAGCTCATACGATACAAGAGTTTCAAAAAGCGCGTTTAGCACTTCAAGGGAGTGTCGGATTTGTTCCAACAATGGGAGCCCTGCACCAAGGACACCTCTCATTACTTCAAAGGGCAAGGGCTGAAAATGATTGTGTCGTTGTATCGATATTTGTCAATCCAACACAGTTTTTGGAAGGAGAAGATCTAGAAAAGTATCCTAGAAAAGAGGATGCCGATATCGAGATTTGTCGTCTTGCCGGAGTTGATATCCTTTTTATGCCAACAATTGAGCAGATGTACTATAAAGATGAGCTTATAATTCTAGCTCCTAAGATTCGAGGGTATATCCTAGAAGGCGCAAAACGCCCTGGACATTTTGACGGGATGCTCCAAATTGTTATGAAGTTACTCAATCTCACTTCACCAACGAGGGCCTATTTTGGCAAAAAAGATGCACAACAACTCTCTCTTGTGACACAAATGGTGCACGACTATTTTATGAATATTGAGATTGTCCCTTGTGAAATTGTTCGCGACAAAGATGGCTTAGCACTCAGTAGTAGAAACGTCTATCTATCAAGTCAAGAGAGATTACGCGCCTTATCGATATCTCGTTCATTGCAGAAAGCTAGTCAGATGGTTATGGCAAAAGAGTTTAGAGTAGATGTGATAACAGAAGCTATGAGGATTATACTAAGAGATGTTGATAGCATAGAGTATGTGAAAGTTGTTGATCGATTCTTCTATCCAATAGAAGAGGTGAAGCCCCAAGCGAGCATCATACTAGTTGCTGCTTTTGTCGGCAAAACACGACTTATTGATAACCTCTGGATTTAGATATTTTTAAATAAATCTTGTGGTGAAAGTTGTGTTGGCTTAGGGATTTTTGAAGGTGGTTTTTTCTCAATCGGTTGGATAGTTTGTTTTTGTGGTCGTTGTTTTGGTTGTACAGGGGCATCTACAGGAGCTTGCTCGATAGGGGTTACTACAGGTTCTTCAACTGGAGAGGTTTTGAGTTTTTTATTTTCTATTGATTCAATTTGTGCTGGGGTGATATAGCCCAAATCGACCATGGCGCCTACAATCTTTTTGAATGTAGGTACAGCACTTAGTGACGCAAAATAGTGACGAGGTTTTTTAGGTCGAATAACTAAGACACCGATTGTATATTTTTGATTTTGTGTCCCATTTGCAAAACCAAAAAAGCTACTTTGGTATTCA
>DSAK01000083.1 GCA_011372825.1 Campylobacterota bacterium
AGTTTTAATCTGTTGGGATCAGTGGTATCCAGAAGCAGCACGCCTCATGACACTCAAAGGTGCAGACATACTCATCTACCCTACAGCTATTGGGTGGTTTGATAGCGATACACAAGAGGAGAAACAAAGGCAGCTAGATGCATGGATAACGATGCAACGCTCCCATGCCATCGCCAATGGCTTACCAGTGCTTAGTTGTAATCGCGTGGGATTTGAAGCTGATAGTAGTGGGGTGATGGATGGGATACACTTTTGGGGCAATAGCTTTATCGCTGGCGCACAAGGGGAGATACTCGCATGCGCAAACCACCAAAACGAAGAGATACTCTATGGTGATATAGACCATAGCCGCACAAAAGCAGTGCGAGACATTTGGCCATTTTTAAGAGATAGAAGGATAGATGGGTATGAAAATCTACTCAAAAGATATTGTGATTGATAGGAGTAAAAAGAGATGGTAATGAATTTTCAAAATTATACCCCAAAGATAGCTAAAAATGTTTTTATAGCTCCAAGTGCTGATGTGATTGGCAGGGTTGAACTAGGAGAAGATAGTGCTGTTTGGTTTGGGGCAGTTATAAGAGGTGATGTGAACTCTATCAAGATAGGTGCAAGGAGCAATATCCAAGACCTCTCTATGGTACATGTCACACACTACAAACTTGATGATATGAGTGATGGATATCCCACTATCATAGGTGACGATGTCACAGTAGGTCACCATGTCATGCTCCATGGATGTACCATAGAGGATGCTTGTTTGATAGGAATGAGTGCCACAATCTTAGATGGTGCCGTTATCGGCAAAGAGTCTATAGTCGGGGCTGGATCATTGGTGACAAAAAACAAAGTCTTCCCTCCAAGAAGCCTCATCATGGGAAGTCCAGCTAAAGTCGTAAGAGAGCTAAATAGTGATGAAATAGCCGAACTCTATGCAAGTGCTAGCCGTTATGTAGCATTTAAAAATGAGTATATGAAATAAACCTTAGGCTCACTTCGTAAAACAATTAGAGATATAGCAAGCCCAAAAATCATCTTTTTTGTTTTAATAGTTGAGGGTTTGAGTCTGGTTTTAATGTGGGGATTTTGGGACAAGATAAGTGTTTTTTATCTCATGGCTTGAATCAGCTAATAAAACACTACTTAAGATGCTCCTTATTTGCCTTGAGCTGCAGTTTTGTCATGATGGGTTGAAGATTTTTGTTCTTTTTTTTGGGCTCTTTGCTTTTTGCTTGAAGTGGCAAAGAGGAGCAAATCATCGGCACTCTTGACATTGCTAGGGAGTGTCTCAAAACTCTTATGCATCACTTGAGCTGCACACAAAGCATCACTATAAGCACGATGGTGTGTGGCTGTAGTGATACCCAAAGATTCTATAAGATATGCCAATCCATATCGTTCACTCTCAAAAGTTCTTCTTGCAAGATTTATCGTACATAATTTCGGATTACCTATGGAGCCTAACCCAACTTGGTCAAAAGAGGCAGAGAGAAACATATGATCAAAAGAGACATTATGGGCAACAAAAATAGCATCTTGCATAAACTCTCTAAGTGCCACAAAGGCCTCTTTTTTTGAAGGTGCTCCACGCAAATCACACGCCTCAATGCCTGTGATTTTGGTGATATATTCTGGCAAAAAGGGGCACTCTACAAATGTTTCAAACCGACTTACAATCTCGTTGTTTTCAACCATAACGGCACCTATCTCAATCACTTGAGAGGTTTTTGGGTTACTGCCATTGGTCTCTATATCAACTACACAATATCTCTGCTCTTTAAAATGGGTAAAAAAAGGTTTGAATCGATAATACCCATCACTATACTCTATAGGGTATCCCGATGCTTGCAAAAAAAAGAATATCGTTTCACTCTCTTCAAAAAGGGTGGTATGTTTTTGCACTATAGTGTTGTATGTAGCAGCTGGGATTACCCCTTTGTGGCGCCTAAATGCTTTTGTTAGCTCATCAAATACTTTTCGCATTGGCGATAAACTCTTTGATTTTTTGAGAATCTTTTTTCCCTTTGACGCTCTCAACTCCGCTACTTACATCAACTCCATAAAAATTGTATTTTTCTAGTTCATAGAGATTGTTGCTATCAAGTCCCCCTGCTAAAATTATCTTGGAGCAATCTACCCCATCAAACCACTCTAGCGCCACCCTTTTTCCTTCTCCGCCATAGCTTTCAACATATGCATCAACTAGACAATAGTTATCACTATTGTTGATAATATCCTCTTTTGAAGCTGCGCGAATCACTTTGATAGAAGGGACCTCTAGCTCTTCGTAAAACTTACTATTTACTTCAAAATGTATCTGAGCGATATCAATGTGAGCTTCTTTACATATCGTGTTGACACTGTTGGCATCTGTGTTGACAAAAAGCCCTACTGTTTTGACAAACGGCGGAAGTTGTGAGATGATCGTATATGCCTTTTTGGGCTCTATGTATCTTGGAGATTGCGGATAAAACACAAACCCTAATGCATCTGCTCCAAATTCACACGCACAAAGAGCATCCTCGAGGTTTGTGATACCGCAGATTTTGACTTTTAACATTTTAGCGACTCAATAGCACTTAAGATACCATTTGAATTTTTATAGACATAAGAGCCTGCAACAACTATATCAACTCCGACAGCTTTAAGCTCTTTGACATTTTTATCATTCACCCCTCCATCTACCTCTATAAGACATTTTGGGTTTCTTATCTCTATGAGAGATTTGAGTTTTTTCGCTTTTTCAATTACTGTTGGGATAAAAGATTGACCACCAAAACCTGGATTGACACTCATAAGTAGCACCATATCGATATCCCCCAAAAGATACTCAATTGCCTCTGGAGGTGTGTGTGGATTGAGTACAAGTGCCGGTCTAATCCCTAAGCCTCTTATCTTTTGAATCAACCTATGAGGGTGTTTCTCCTCTTCTATATGAAAAGAGATAAACTCTGGCTTCAGCGGTGCAAACAAATCGACAAAAAATGTATTGTTCTCTACCATCAGATGTATATCCAATGGCTTCGTTGCGGCTTTTGCGACAGCCTCTACTACCACGGGACCAATTGTGAGATTGGGAACAAAATGGCCATCCATCACATCTACATGGACAAAATCACATCCACCTTCACATATTGCTTTTACATCAAAATCGAGATTTCCAAAATCTGCTGAGAGTATACTTGGAGCAACCAACATCACAAAATCACCTTTTTTAAGGCATTATAGCACAATATGGTTGTGAGTTTAAGCGATTTTTATGAAAAAATAGGTATAATCGCACTCAAAATTGCGTTTAACTGTTGCACAAATATGTTATACAGAAAATTGCACAAAACATATATAAAGGCAAAAAAATGGCTAGAAAATGTTCAGTAACTGGCAAAGGCCCACTTACAGGAAATAATGTTTCACATGCAAACAACAAAACCAAAAGAAGACAACTTCCAAATCTAAGAACCCTTAGAATCACACTAGAAGATGGTACTACAAAAAAAATAAAAGTAGCAGCTTCTACACTTCGTACCATGAAAAAAAGAGCACAAAAAGCTACACAAGAGACTAACTAATCTTGGGGTTTTCTCAAGATTAGCACTACAAAACCTAACTTATTACCCGTTTGATTCTTCAAGCTCATGAAGAATTTGATACTACAAAATAGAATCTGGAGAAAATCTAATGTTTCAAATACTCTCACTCAAAAACGGCTTAGATAATGTCCAAGGATTCTTTAGTGATGCCTGCAATGTAGGTCTACGAAAGCCAAACAAAGATAAGAGTGTCGATGGAGATGTTGCTTTTATACGTAGTGAAACTCCATGTGATGTAGTAGCACGATTTACAACCAATCGCTTTGCAGCAGCTCCCATTAGGCACTTTTTAAATTATCCAAAAGGGTTTCAGACCGATTTTGTTTTAATC
>DSAK01000131.1 GCA_011372825.1 Campylobacterota bacterium
ATAAAATACTACTTTAGAATATTCTGGATATAAAGATAATATAATATGGCAACTATTCAAATGATCTATTTGATTTTGAGTTATGCTTGATGTTTTTTTTGTGACATTATTATCATGTCTTCTATATCTACCAAGTACTTCATCAATATAATTAATAGTGCCTCCATTGTGCAATGTCTCTACCCAATATAGCCAATCTGAAGCAACTGGAATAGTTTCATTGAATCCATTTTTTGGTGCTTTACTTGCCCGTATCATGGTAGAGCATGCTCCATTAAATGTTCCATATTTTATAGAAGTATAAACATCTCCCTCATATTTTGTTTTTTTATTAAAATAATATAGAGTTTCATTGGTATCTGACTGAAAAACATCAAGATTATGATAGCAAATAGTACACTCTTGATTTTCTTCCATGTATTCAACTTGCTTTCTTATTTTCCCAGAAAGCATTAGGTCATCCCCGCCCATCCAAGCTATATACTTACCGCTACAAGCAAAATGAGCTAAGTTTGAATTTTTTGTAATTCCTTGATTTTTGTCTGACAACTTTAATACAAATTTATTGGGATACTTTTTATCATACTCTTTAAGCATATCTTGTGTTCCATCTGTTGAGCAGTCATCGGCTATTACTATCTCTATATTTTCATAATCTTGTGCCAAAACAGACTCAATGCACTCTTTTAAATACTCTTTTTGATTATAAGTTATTATTGCGACACTAACTAACGGCAATTTTTCTTCACACTCCACTTCACCCTCCATTACAAACTTTTATCTTCTTATGAAATTTAACTCAATCATATTTTTTGATTCAAAATTTGAACATAGTACCGAAAAGTTTATTAGTATATTCGATTTATCGATAAGTTCTTGGCTTTATCGATGTAATCTTCATTTTCCCATTTCAAAAACTAAAAACAAGCTCCAAACTTTTGGTACCCTATATTTTATATATTTGATTTATTATGCTCTTTATCGTCTTTTTACATATTTTTATGATTGTAGCAAGGTACTACTATACTAAACTAGCTATATACCTTTTTGTTCTATTACTCAAACCTCTTTCTAAATATACATATCATCATAATCAAATACAAAAAATAGTTTAAACTAAAAGCATAAGTGGTACCTATAAGTCCAAACATCTCTATAAATGTTATAGATAAAATAACAAATAAAACACTAAACAAAATTTCTGTGTATATAAATATTCTTGTCATTGCTTTTGCAAGCATCAAGTAGCCCAAAAGCCATGAAGCTATTTTTATGACATCTCCTATGAGTTGCCAAGCAAAAAGCTCCATCATAGGCATAAATTTCTCTGTAAATGCTATCTCTATGGCTATCTCTCTAAAGAGATATATTCCAAGAGCTAGAACTATGACTATAGGAAGTATGATTTTGTAACCATTTAGTATTTCTCTTCTTATTTCTTTATTATCTTGTATTTCAGATAATCGCGGAAGATAGTACACACTTAGTGAAGTTGTCACTATCATAAGGTACATTGTAGATATATACCAGATACCCTGCCAATACCCTGCATCATCCCAAGATAGATTTTCTCCTATATAGTTTCGTACTATGAGATGACTTAGAGGAACTGTCATAGCAGATGTCAGCGCCATGGCAGAATATTTTCCTAGCTTTACCAAGCTTTCTTTATCTACTCCTTGCTTAAAGTACTCCAATTTAAACCAACTACTCTTTACCACAAATCCTAAAGTTACAAAAAATATAACTGATTGATTTACTACAAGAGCATACAATGCACCCATAAGATTTAACTGAATTATCAAAAATGATGTAAAAAACAGTGAAAACATACTGCTAATGATATTTACAAATACATACTTTTTTATCTCTATTTGCCCGTTTAATATACTCATCAAAACAGTATTTAAAGCAAACAAAAATATAGTCAAACCAAATACTATAAATACACTACTATATTGAACATCTTTTAAAATAAGTTCTGATAGATACTTGCTAAATCCAAAAAGAAAAATAGATATTATCAAACTGCAAGCCAAGCTTATAATAATACTTGTGCTAAATATCTTTTGCCTTTGCTCTATAGTTTGATACTCTGCTGTATATTTCACTATGCCTTGAGTTATTGCACCATTTGAAAAAGTGGTCATTATGCTCATAAAATTTTGTAGTTGCCCTACAACTGCAAGTCCTGATGGCCCTACATACATTGAGAGTATTTTATTGATAACAAAGGCTGTAATAACTTTAAAAACTGTAGCTATAAAGCTTAAAACTGATGTTTTAATTAAAGTCATTCAAAACCTCTACTATTCTCTTCGTATCCTCCAAACTCTGCACTCCACTTATAGGCAGACTCAACACTTCATTGTGTATCTGTTCGGTTATAGGAAAGCTCTTGTTATTCCACTCCTTATAGGCTGCTTGTTTATGTGGCGGGATTGGGTAGTGGATAAGTGTTTGGATGCCATTATCAAGTAGATATTTTTGGAGTTGGTCGCGTTTAGGTGTTCTGATGACAAAGAGGTGCCAAACACTATTCGTCGTGATAGTTGGTAAAATTAATCTATCATTTTTGATATTTTCTAAGTAGTAGTTTGCTATCTCTTTGCGTTTGCTTATCTCATCATCAAGATATCTAAGTTTTACTCGAAGAAGTGCAGCTTGCATCTCATCAAGACGACTATTTACTCCTTTATAAAGATTTTCATACTTTTTATGGCTTCCATAGTTGCTAAGTGCTCTTATGGTATTTGCTAGCTCTTCATCGTTGGTAGTCACTGCTCCGCCATCACCGATTGCTCCTAGATTTTTCCCTGGATAGAAGCTAAAGCCACTTGCATCGCCTAAGTTTCCACTTCTTTTATCTTTATAATAAGCTCCGTGTGACTGGGCTGAATCCTCTATCACTTTGAGATTGTATTGTTTTGCTATGGCGTTTATAGATTCCATCTCGCAAGTTTGTCCATAAAGATGCACAGGCATGATAGCCTTTGTTTTTGAGGTGATTTTTTCTTCTATTTTGTTTGGGTCTATGAGATAGGTAACCATATCAGGTTCAACCAAAACAGGCACTAGATTATTTTGAGAGATGGCTAAGATTGAAGCTATGTAGGTATTTGATGGGACTATCACTTCATCTCCATTGCTCATTATCCCCATCTCTTTGTAAGCTCGCAGTATCAAGATAAGTGCATCTAAACCATTTGCCACACCTATAGCGTACTTAGTACCACAATATTGAGCAAATTCTCTCTCGAAAGCCTTGCACTCATTGCCTTGTATATACCAGCCACTATTTACTACAGTGTCAAATGCTTTTTCATATTCGCTACAATATTGAGTGTTGAGTGATTTTAGGTCAAGAAATGGAATTTGAGAATCTTCCTTTTTCAAAGAGGTAAAAAATTCATCTGGATGGATAGCTATGTTGCTATATTTTCTTAGCATTCTTTCATCTCTTGTAAGAACCATTGCGTCTATAGCTTTTGCAGAAGCTATTATCTGAGAGCCTTCAATATCATCAAAATCAATCTCCATATATGATGGAGTTTTTGCCAACTTTACACTTTTAAGAAGCTCTTGAATTGTTAATTTGATAAGTGTATTTATCTCTTTATTTGTTATAGAAAGAGATTTTTTCAACTCACTAAAAAGCACAAACTCAATATTATCAAGTGAAGAGGAACTTATATATACTTGATACAGATTGTCGCTTGTGATGTATTCATATACATCTTTTGAAGATGGATATTGAAGACTCCTCTCTTTTGAAAGCAAGTCTATAATTATAGTGTTATCTAAAATGATGTTTTTCACTTATTTTTCCCCATAAGATAT
>DSAK01000100.1 GCA_011372825.1 Campylobacterota bacterium
AGTGAGGCTACCCTCGAGGGATTACCCGATATAGGATACCTTTATGATATGGTCGAAATAGGGTGGTCTTATGAGATGAGTGAACTCTCAGCTGCTGTTTGCCTAGAGAGACTTAGGAGACTGCCTCAAGCAATCAAAAGAAGAAAAGAGATAGCTAAGATGTATCATGAGTCTCTTGTAGATGTTGAACATGTAAAAATGATAACGCCTTTAGATGGAGACAACATTGCCCACTTTTTTGTAGAGATTGATAAAAACAGAGACCATTTCGCAAGAGAGTTAAAAAAAGAGGGTATCGATGTTAGATTGCACTATATCCCTCTAAATTTTATGGACTACTACAAGAAAAAATACAACCTTAAAGTTTTTGATTTTTCAACTGCATTGTCGGTATACCAAAAGACACTATCGCTTCCATTGTTTGATGGGATGATTGACTCTGAAGTACAAAAAGTTTGTACTGCTGTTCAACAAGTGGCAAAATCGTATATGTGATGCGACAGTTTGTCGAGGATATGTGGTATAAGCCACGATGGTATCATTGGGCTGTTTCTTTGATTTTTTTGCCTTTATCGGTGATTTGGGCAACTGTGATGATGGCAAGAAGATTTTTAGCAACACCCAAAAATTTTTCTATTCCAATTGTCAGTGTAGGGAATTTGCAAGTTGGTGGGACAGGCAAAACTCCATTTGTTATAGCGCTTGCGTCTAAATTTAGAGATGCATGGGTAGTGAGTAGAGGATATGGAAGAGATAGCAAAGGTCTTGTTTGGGTAAGTGATAAAGGGAAGATTCTTGCTAGCGTTAAAACAAGCGGAGATGAAGCTTATCTAATCGCATCGATGCTAAAAGAGCATAGTGTTGTTGTGAGCGAAGATAGAGTATCTGGGATCGAGTTTGCCAAACAAAAAGGTGCTAAGGTGATATTACTAGATGATGGATTTAGCCAAGTAGCAATTGACAAACTTGAAATACTGCTATTTCCAAATACCATACCAAACAGATTGCCAATGCCAAGTGGACCCTATAGAGAGTGGTGGTGGTTAGCAAAAAAAGGGCACATTGTAGCCATTGAGCAAAGAGACTTTCAAAGAGAAGTGACATTTGATAATCTAACTTCAAGGATGGTTTTAGTAACTGCAATAGCAAATCCACAAAGACTTGATAAGTATCTACCTCAAGGGGTTGTAGCAAAGTACTATTTGCCTGATCATGCCTATTTTAATAAAGAGCATCTTCTCTCTTTGCTTTCAGAGTATAGGGCAACATCGCTTCTTGTCACACAAAAAGATAGTGTAAAGATAGAAGACTTTAAGTTGCCTATCTCTGTAATCAAGTTAAAATTAAATCTCAAAAAAAAGCTTCTTGATGAGGTTGAAAATTATATCAAAGGGTATACAAAATGAAACACAATATAGAAGTAGTCAAGACGCTTTTAGATGCATTGCCATATATCAAAAAATTTAAAGATCAAAAAATAGTTGTCAAGTACGGCGGAGCAGCACAAACAAGCGATAGACTCAAGATGCAATTTGCTCAAGATATAGTCCTTTTGCATTATGTTGGACTAAGACCTATTATCGTTCATGGTGGCGGTAAAAGTATCACTGATTTGCTAGCTCAGTTGGGGCAAGGAACAGAGTTTATCGATGGCCAAAGGGTTACAACAAAAGAGGTCATGCGTGTTGTTGAGATGGTGTTAAGTGGGGAGATAAATAAAGAGATAGTATCTCTTCTCAATACCCAAGGGGCAAAGGCTATTGGAATCTCGGGCAAAGATGGACATTTTTTAGAAGCTGTCCCAAAAGATTTTGAAAAATTTGGCTACACAGGGGTGATTGAGCATGTCAATCCAGAGCTTGTTGATGACATTATAGATGATGGTTTTATACCGGTGATTGCACCAATAGCAAGTAGTAATACAGTGGGTCATCCAGGATTTAATATCAATGCCGATTTAGCAGCTAGTAAAATAGCAGTTGCACTCAAGGCAAACAAGGTACTTTTTTTAACCGATACTGCTGGAGTACTTGACAAAGAGGGTAACTTGCTTACAAATCTGAGTGTAGAGCGAACAAATGAATTAAAAACAGATAAAACGATACATGGTGGCATGGTACCAAAAGTTGATGCATGCATAGAGGCGTTGCGTGGTGGGGTTAGTAGGGCGCACATCATAGATGGACGAGTGGAGCACTCTTTGCTCCTTGAGATATTAACTAGTAGCGGTGTTGGGACTTTTATAGAGTTGTAGTAGGGGGGTAAAATCTTAGCTTGTTTTGCTATAATTTTTGAAATTAAATGTAGGATAAATAATGGAGTTTATTGAAACAAGAGGAAATGATGGAGTTAAAACTGCTAAAGTTCCTTTTTCTAAAGCTATTTTAGAGCCAAGTGCTAGCTTTGGTGGACTTTATGTACCACAAGAGCTTCCTAAGATTGATGATCAGTTTATCCAAAGCCATCTTTACAGCCCATACAAAGAATTAGCGTTTGATTTTTTAAATTTGTGTGATATAGATATAGATCCCGATACGCTCACAGTTGCTCTTAATAGATACGATCTCTATGATGACCCTTTAAATCCAGTCCCTTTAGAGCAAATCGAAGATGATTGTTTTGTCAGTGAGCTTTATCATGGGCCAACAAGGGCCTTTAAGGATATGGCACTTCAGCCATTTGGATACATCTTGGGCTCTTTGGCAAAAGAGAGAGATGAGCGGTATATTATTATGGCTGCTACTAGTGGTGATACAGGTCCAGCTACACTTGAGACATTTAAAAATCAAGAGAATGTTAAAGTGGTTTGTTTGTATCCAGATGGAGGGACAAGTGATGTTCAAAGACTCCAAATGGTGACAGAAGATGGCGCAAACCTTCATGTATTTGGGGTAAAAGGGGACTTTGATGATACCCAAAATGCACTCAAATCGCTTTTGTCTTCTAAAGATTTTAATGCTACACTAGAGGCAAAAAATGTCAAACTATCAGCTGCTAATTCAGTAAATTTCGGGAGAATAATTTTTCAGATAATTTACCATATATACAGCTATATAGCTCTTATTAGAGACAAAAAGATTGAAGCAGGAAAGCCGGTCTACCTTGTGGTACCAAGCGGTAATTTTGGAAATGCATTAGGTGCTTACTATGCCAAAAAAATGGGAATACCGATCAAAAAAATACTCATCACATCAAATCAAAACAATGTCTTGACCGATTTGATACAAAATGGAGAGTATGATTTGAATTCAAGGGAGCTTGTAAAGACGATTTCTCCTGCGATGGATATACTAAAAAGCTCAAATGTCGAGAGGGTACTTTTTGACAAATTTGGTGCCACTAGAACCAAAGAGCTAATGGAACACTTAGTAGCTCATGGATTCTATAGATTGAGTAGTAGTGAGCTTGATGCGTTAAGAGAGGATTTTGATGCATCTTTTTCTACCGATGAAGAGTGTGAAAGTGTTATGGGCATATACGCCACAAAGGGCTATATCATGGATCCTCATACTGCTACATGCATCAAGGCATATGAGCAACTCAGAGAAGAAAAATTAAAAACGATTATCTATTCAACAGCAGAGTGGACGAAGTTTAGCCCAGTAGTTGCAAAAGTTTTAGGAGGTCAAGCAAAAGAAGACATAGAGGCACTCTCTTATGTCTCCAAAAAGGCAAGTCATCCAATTTCAACAAAGATACAAGAGCTATTTTCTAAGCCTATAATCCACAAAGAGATTATTAGCAAAGATGATATTCAAGCAAGGATAATTGCACTTCTTTAGGGCAATAGATGAGATTATTTTTAATATTAGTATTACTTAGCTATAG
>DSAK01000005.1 GCA_011372825.1 Campylobacterota bacterium
CCCAAATCCTTCGCTTCTAGTGTTATAAAAAAGCTCTGTTACATTGCTAGCCTCTGCTCTTGTTCCATATCTTATACCATCAAATCGTGCCAAATTAGTCGCAGCTTCCGCAGTTGCCACTATATAATATGTAGCGATATCGTATTTGGTATTTTGCATATTTTTATGGATGATTGTGTGCCCAGCGTCTCTTAATGCCGCAACAGCCATTTCATGTGCATCTTGTACCTCTTGACTTGCTTCTGATATGTAGTTATCTATCACCGCAATTGTAAGCTTTCGATCGTTGTCGATGATTGTTGTTGTATCTTCTAACATGGCGCTTGTTGAGTCTTTGGAATCGTAACCCTTGATGATATCATAGAGCAAAGCAGCATCTTCAACATTTTGGGTGATTGGCCCTATCTGATCAAGACTCGAAGCATAAGCTGCTAATCCATACCTACTAACCCTACCATAAGTAGGTTTCAACCCCACACAACCACAATATGCTGCTGGTTGTCTTATGGAGCCTCCTGTATCACTTCCAAGTGCAGCTATAGCTATACCACCTGCCACAGCTGCTGCAGCTCCTCCAGAGCTTCCTCCAGGGACACGCGATATATCGTGCGGATTTTTTGTTATCCCATAATAACTACTCTCAGTAGTACTTCCCATGGCAAACTCATCCATGTTTGACCTGCCAAAACACATAAGCCCATTATCTTTGAGTCTTGATACTACAGTGGCATCATAAGGGGCTATATAACCTTGGAGTATTCGAGAGCCACTTGTAACACTCCAGCCATCAACTTGGATATTATCTTTGATAAGTATCGGCACCCCTTCGCCTGAACTCTCAAAACCTATATAGGCATTAAGCTTGCTTGCTTTAGCTTTTGCTTCAAGTTCGTTTTTTAACTCAACTAACTCTTCTTTGGTTTTAGTTAGTGCTTCTTTGAGTGTTATCACTTTGGCTCCCTTTTTCTTTTATAATACTCCACTAGCCCCAATCCTATACCAATCATCACAACGATAGCACCGATTGCACCAATGATAATCTCAAAAGTAACAGGCTTAGTTATCATGCTAAAACCTCGCTACATCTAGCACACAGAGTATCTTCATTTGTAGCTTGATATCTCCAGCACCGTGGACATTTATGCTCACTTGCTCTAAAAATATCAAATTTCTCTCCTTCAATCTCAAAAGAGGCTAAAATATCCCCTTTGCTCTCTTTTTTAACGCCTGAGACTACAAACCAATCTTCTAAATCTTTTTGAGATTCAATAGACCATGAGGTATTTGAAATCAATTCAACCTCAAGTCCTGATTTGATAATCTTCTCTTTTTTAAGCTTATCTATCTCAATATAAAACGCATCTCTAACACTTAGAAGCTTGGTCATATCAGGACTACTTTGTAAATCGGGCAATGGGATATAACTAAAATCAAATATATTTTTTGCATCACCCTTAATCAGTGGAGTGGCAAAGTCAAGTATCTCATCTGCTGTATAAGTAAGCACAGGTGCGACAAGCCCTAACATACTTTTAGCAATAAGCGCCATAGCACTTTGGGCAGTACGACGAGACAAGCTATCCTTGGTATCGCAATAGAGTCTATCTTTGCAAATATCCATATAAATAGCACTTAGCTCATTTGTCAAAAAGTGATTGAGTATCGCAAAGCCTCTTAGAAAATCATAATTATCAAAATTGCCCTTCACTTCATCAAATATCTCTTTAGCTGTTGCCATAATCCAACGATCAAGCTCACCAAACTCACTTATATCTTCTAAAGTTTCTAAATCTTCTATATTTGCAAGTAAAAACCTAAAGGTATTGCGAATTTTACGGTATTGCTCTGCTGTTTGTTTGAGGATATTGTCTGAAATTTTTAAATCACTCTGATAATCACTCAAAGCTACCCACAAGCGCAATATCTCACTTCCAAACTGACGTGTCACCTCTTGGGGTGCGACAACATTGTTTTTGGATTTGCTCATCTTTTCACCTTTCTTATCGACGGTAAATCCATGAGTCAAAAGAGCTTTATAAGGCGCTTGATGTTTAACAGCAGTTGAAAGTAAAAGTGAGCTTTGAAACCATCCACGATGCTGATCACTCCCCTCTAGGTACAAATCTGCTGGATAAACCCCCGCATCATAGTTGCCACTTTTTAAAACACTATTCCATGTAGAGCCACTATCAAACCAAACATCAAGAATATCGGTTACCTTTTCAAGTTCATTAGGTTTGTATTTGCACCCAGGATAGAGTAACTCTTCTATAGACTTATCATACCAAGCATCACAACCAAACTTATCAAAAACCATCGCTATGAAATTTAAAACTTTCTCATCTAGCACTACCTCTTTTGTCTTTTTGACACGGAAAAAGGCTATAGGCACACCCCAACTTCTTTGTCGTGAAATACACCAATCAGGTCTGCCCTCTACCATCCCTTCGAGTCGTTCTTTGCCCCATGCTGGATAAAATGTGGTATTTGCTACTTCATCTAGTGCTATTTGTCGCAAAGATTTATCTTCACCATTTGGCTTGCCATCAACTGAAATAAACCATTGATTTGTAGCTCTGTAAATAAGTGGTTTTTTTGTTCTCCAACAGTGCGGATAAGAGTGGACAATTTTGCTTTGATGAAGCAATGCATCGCCTAAAAGCTCCAAAATAGGCGCATTTGCCTTAAAGACATGCATACCTACAAATTCAGCTGGAAGTAAATGATGCCCTACGATACTCTCATCATAAAGCCCATTTTCATCTACTGGCATAAGCACTTCAAGATTATGTTCGAGCCCCACTCTATAGTCATCTTCTCCATGTCCTGGTGCGGTATGTACAGCACCACTTCCACCATCAAGCATGACATGTTCGCCTAAAATAATAAGCGAATTTCTACCATTAAGCGGGTTGATAGCTATGTGATTTTCAAGTTCACTTGCGGCTATCTTACGACTTGAGTGTTCGCTGATTACACCTAGCTCAACTAATGCATCATACCTACTTTGGGCGACTATATACCCATCTTCACTCAAAACATACATCTCATCTGGATTAAGCGATATACCTGTATTTGCTGGAAGCGTCCATGGTGTCGTTGTCCAAATAACCAAAGCTGCTTTGCCATTAATCTCTAGCTCCTCTTTGGTTTTATCGCTTAACTCAAAAGCGACATAGATACTATAATCTTCTTTGTTTTGGTATTCTACTTCTGCATCAGCTAGTGCAGTCTTTGCTGCCCAAGACCAAAAAACAGGCTTATTTCTTTCAACCAAAAGCCCTTTTTTTGCCACTTCACAAAGCGCTCTATAGATGTTGGCTTCAAATCTAAAATCCATAGTTACATAGGGGTTAGCCCAATCGGCAATGACACCTAAGGATTTAAATCCATCTCTTTGGATATCTACAAATTTACTTGCATGTTCTCTGCACAAAGCACGAAATGCAGCCGTTGGCATCGCCTCTTTGGCTTCTTTACCTATAGTTTCTTCTACTTTTTGCTCTATTGGTAATCCATGGCAATCTCAACCTGGAGTGAAACGGACTGATTTACCTTGAAAATAGTGGTGTTTGATGACTATGTCTTTGAGGATTTTATTGAGGGCATGCCCAATATGGATATTACCATTGGCGTATGGTGGGCCATCGTGAAGGGTAAAACTCTCACATCCAGCTCTATTGGATTTCATTTGATTATAGACACCTTCTTTTTCCCATGAGGCATATCTAATTGGCTCATTTTCTGGCAAGTTTCCACGCATTGGAAAATCGGTATGTGGCAAAAGGAGCGTATCTTTATAGTCTATCATCGGCTTGC
>DSAK01000022.1 GCA_011372825.1 Campylobacterota bacterium
GTTCTAATACTCTGAAAATTAAGACAACATTATGATCTGATTGTTTTACACATCCATTGAGCCAAGTACGTCTATTTTTTTAGGACTTAATTGCTCAAGCAAAGCTCATAAGATACCCACGAACACAAGCAAATAATCAACTTATGCTGGATAAAATAGAATCAAACGGTATATTACTAGTACAAGGAGGCAAAACAAGCTTTGAAATACATAGACTGGTTTATCGCACATGCCAAAAAGCATAGAGCTATTGTGGCAAGTTTAGAGGGTAGGAGCGATGAGGAGATTGTAGAGTATTTTGATTACGATAAAATGAGACGAAATGAGCCAGACTTTTGCCCGCTTTATGCTAAAAGCTCCAAATGTCACGATATGAAAAATCTCAATTGCTATATGTGTGGTTGTCCCCATTTTCGATTTGATGATAGTGGAATTGAGATTAAAGATGGTAGGGTAGTCTATAGTTATTGTGTAAAAAATCTAGGAGATAAATTTGTAAGTGATAGTACGATTCATCACGATTGCTCTAACTGTACATTGCCGCATACAAAAAAGTTTGCAAAAGATAATTTTAGCTTAGATTGGTTTGAGATAATGGATAGTGTATTTAAGAAGTGATTGTTAGTGTTTGGTTGCGGGAGCAGGATTTGAACCTGCGACCTTCGGGTTATGAGCCCGACGAGCTGACCTGACTGCTCTATCCCGCGATAGAATATGAAATATATTTATTGTTTAATATGGATGGGGTAGAGGGATTCGAACCCCCGAATGACTGGACCAAAACCAGTTGCCTTACCGCTTGGCTATACCCCAATAACTTAAAATAAGCTTTTTGGCTTTTGTGGGTGAGATTATAGCAAAAAGGAGTTTCTTTGTCAATACCAAATGGAAAATATAATTGTTTTTTCTCTATTAAGTCTCTTTGGATACAATAATATAGATATTTTGATATAGGGGTTTAAATGCAAGATTCTATAATTCGCGTTGAGCAAGCGATCGCAACAATCAAAAAAGGTGGCATGGTAATCATGATGGATGATGAAGATCGTGAAAATGAAGGCGATTTAGTCTATGCTGCCACTTTTAGCACCCCTGAGCTAGTCAATTTTATGGCAAAAGAGGCAAGGGGGCTTATCTGCGCACCAATTACTCAAGAGATAGCTTCAAGGCTAGATTTGTGTCCTATGGTAAGCCATAATGACTCCAATCATGAAACCGCTTTTACTGTTTCAATCGATGCTTCTAGTGCTAAAACTGGCATTTCAGCAGCTGAAAGACATGAGTGTATCAGAAAATTGGCACATCCTCTTTCTGTCAAAAGTGATTTTGTACGCCCTGGACACATATTTCCTCTGATAGCCAAAGAGGGTGGTGTGCTTGTGCGAACGGGGCACACTGAAGGCTCTGTCGATTTGTGTAGATTGGCTGGACTAGCACCTGTGGCAGTCATCTGTGAAATCATCAATGATGATGGTACAATGGCAAGAAGAGATGATTTGGAGGTATTTGCCACAAAACACAAGCTCCCTATAGTCTATATATCTGATATAGTCGCTTATCGTCTTGCAAATGAAAAGCTTATTACAAGAGAGAGCGAAGAGGAGGTAGAGATATTTGGCGCAAAAACAACACTTGTGGTATATAAAGACCATTTGGGGCGTACCCACAAAGCTATACAGTTTTATAAAGCCCATGCAGTTAGTAATGTCAAATTTCACAACATAGGTCTTGATAGCGATTTGTTGCTAGCACCAAAAAGATTAGAAGTGTTACTTAAGAGTATAGAGTATCTCAAATCAAATGGCGGAGTATTAGTGTTACTCGATGCGCAAGTCATCTCTCACGAACAAGCAAAAGAGTTTGGAGTAGGGGCGCAAATCCTCAAAGATTTAGGGATAACTCAAATCCGACTTCTTACAACCCATACAGATACAGAGTTTGTAGGTATAGGTGGTTTTGGGCTTGGGGTTGTGGAAAAAATATTGATTTCATGAAAATCAAAGGACAATCGCTAACCTCAATTTATATTTGGGGTATGGTGATTATGTTTTGTCTTGTTTTGTTGTTTGTCGTGTTGCTTATCTATGAAGAGTTTAACGATTTCGATAGAGAAGCTGTGATGTTGCGTAAAAATTTTATCTCTCAAAAGCAAGAGATGATAGAGGTTGATACTCAAGATATGGTGACATTTTTAGCCAAACAATACGACAAAAATGGCCAAAAAGGCAAAAAGGAGCTTATCTATATCTTGCATGATCTTTTTGCCAACAATAGTCACTACGGGAATCTTTTTATGTATGATACACAAGAGCAACGATGGATAAGACCTCCAAAATCACTCCATCTTTTACCTATAGAGAAATGGGTTTTGATGAGGCAAGAGACCTTGTCTGTAGATGATTCCGTACTCTTAAGTGTCTCTTTTTTTGAGCCATGGGGATGGATAGTAGGATTTGAGGTTGACTTAAGTTCTATTGATTCACAGATAGAATCACAAAAAAAGGCTTTAAAAAAAAGACTCATTAAAATGATGATGGAGATTTTATCTCTAGGTGTTACCTTCTTTGGTTTTGCTCTTATTTTCGCATGGGTTATACATGCTATCATTACTAAACAAACATCTTTATTTAGAGTATTTTTCCAAAAGGCATCGAAACGTTATACTATTATAGATGCCAACGATATAAAGCTTGTTGAGTTCAAATCGATGGTTCCATATATAAATAGTATGGTCGAAGAGATACATACAAGAAAAAAAAGACTCGAAGACTTAAATCTTTCACTAGAGGCGAAGATAACAGAAAAAACAGTGGATTTGAGACGCCAAAATCTACTCCTTATTAAAGAAAAAAGTTTTAGTGAATCGCTAGTTAAAGCTCAAGATAGTTTTATCAAGCATTCGATCCATGAGATTAATACCCCTTTGGCAGTCATATTGGCAAATTTAGATATATTTAAAATCAAATATGGAGCAAATCCATATCTTGAGAAAATCGAAGCAGCAAGCAAGATGATAGCAACTATCTATGATGACCTTGCATATATGGTTAAAAAAGATAGGGTAGAGTACCCAAAAGAGTCGATTAATCTCTCTAATTTTTGTTTTGAGAGGATAGAATTTTTTACTGAGATAGCAAAAGGCAATATGGTCACTTTGGCTTCAAATATCACACCAAATATCTATTGTCATTTAAGTCTAATAGAGCTTCAAAGATTGATAGACAACAACATCTCAAACGCCATAAAATATGCCAACAGAGGTACTGTGGTTGATATAAAATTAGAACAAATTGGCACAAGAGTCATCTTGAGTTTTACCACTAAATCAAAACAAATAGAAAACACCAAAGAGATTTTTAGACCATTTCACAGAGAAGATAGTAACAATTTTGGATTTGGGCTTGGGCTTGAAATCGTAGATATGATTTGTAAAAAAGAGGATATTGATGTAGATGTCACTTCAACTCAAATACAAACAGTATTTACTTATATACTGCAACAAAAGGAGCTAGATTGAAAATATTTTTATTGGAAGATGAAAAGATGCTTCAAGGCTCCATCGTAGAGTATTTGCAAAGCGTTGGTTACCTTGTGGATGCTTGCGAAGATGGCGAAGATGCTTATGAAATTATCAAGCAAAATAGGTACGATTTGTTTATCTTTGATATCAATACCCCTAGTATCGATGGTCTTCATTTGCTTGAAAAGATACAACAACAAAAGATTTGCACCCCTACTATTTTTATTAGTGCAATTACCCAAATAGAACAAATCACGCAAGCATATGAACTTGGGTGTTATGA
>DSAK01000104.1 GCA_011372825.1 Campylobacterota bacterium
CGTTCGATTCCTCTTAATCGTGCTATTGAGATAGAAAACATACTCATTGATGGCGTTAAAGTAGCAAATGATAGAAAAATAGAGCTTTCAAAAAAACTAGAAGAAGAGAAGCTAGTGAGAATAGATGGCAAACTGCTAGAAAAATACTTAGATATGTACGCCTCAGATGACTCCGTTACACTAAGTGAAATCCAACTAAAAGCGATAGAAAAACTCTACGAGATAGGATACAAACATAAAGAGTATAGTTTTTTGATTGAAAATATTAGCGACTATCTCATCCCCTACGAATACCAAAATTTAAGAGATAGTTGATGTTTCTAAAAACTATAGATTTTAGTAAATTTACGAGTATCAAAGTGGGTGGAAAGGTTGATGTACTTATCATTGAAAAAAATGATACCATCCCAAAAGATAGATATCTCATCGGTCATGGTAACAACCTACTCATTTCACCTACTCCACCACCACTTATGATGCTAGGAGATGATTTTGATTTTATCAAGCTAGAGGGTGATTTGCTCCATATAGGAGCTGCCACACCCACTGGCAAGATACTCTCATTTGTTAAAAAACATAACATTGCTGGATTTGAATTTGTCTCAAAACTCCCTGGAAGTTTAGGCGGTATGGTCGCTATGAATGCTGGAGTCAAAGAGTATGAGATTTTCAATAACCTAAAGAGTGTTTGTATAGATGGTCTCTGGAGACAAAAAGAGGAGATTGAGCATGGTTATAGATTTGCAAATCTAGGTGGGATTGTCCTTGAAGCTATCTTTGAAGCAAAAAAAGGGTTTGATAAAGAGCTTTTAGACTCACTTATCTCTCTTCGTGCTAATCAGCCAAAAAAACCGAGTGCTGGTTCGTGGTTTAAAAATCCCCATGGTGATTTCGCAGGTCGTCTCATAGAGGGTGTAGGATTAAAAGGAAGGCAAATAGGTGGCATGGCATGGAGCAATATACATGCAAATTTTTTAGTCAATTTAGGTGGTGGTACGTTTGATGAAGCAATTGCACTTGCCACCGTTGCAAAAAAGAAGGTAAAAGAAACATTTGGGATAGAGCTTCAAGAGGAGATTAAAATCCTCTAAAAGGCTACTGCTCTTCGTCTAAACAACGAACACATCTTATATAGTTAGATTGCTTAGGGTCTCTTTTGTAACGATGAGCATCAACTGTATATACAACATAATAAAGACTATTTTGTGCTTTGGTTGATGTCCAAAAATCAGCACCACGATTATCTTGAAGTACTCTATCTTTGCGTGAAAGATTCATTAATTCATCAGAAGTTGGCAATCTCCAATCATAATACCCAGCATAGGCTAAATCTTGACAATATCTTGCAGCATATGCCCAATCTCCAGACCTGCGACTATTGTACTCTTGTTTATATGCACCATCTTCTTTATCTCCATAAGTAGCATCTTGCCACATGAGCCCTGCATCTTTTTCGATATAAATAGTATCCTTGTTACACTCTTCTGTAAATGGCTCTTCATAATATGGCTTTGTAGTAGAGATAGTGCCACCTCCAAACAACCATATAGCCCCCAATATGAGTGACACTGCTACAAAAAGCGAACGCTTCATAAGTTACTCCTTCTTTTTTGTACCTATTATAACAAAAATACTGTTAAAAAGAGACCGTTAAGGATAGATCTCTATCGTTGTTCCTCTAGCAACTGATGCCCATAAATAGTCCATCGCTTTGTTTGGAATCGCTATACAACCCTCTGTCCAATCATGAGACAATGTATACGCATCGCCCCTTCCATCTGCATTCCATTTTGGCTGAGCATGGATTGTTATAAGGCCACCTGGGTCGACTCCCATTTTTTTTGCCCTAGCGATATCCTCTGCATCTGGATAAGAGATCAAAAATGATCTATAATGTTTAGGATGACACCTTTTTCCTACTATTTTATAGCGACCTTCAGGCGTTTTATAGTCCCCTTTTTGGAGCTTGTGTCCTATATGATTTTTGCCAAGTGAAACTCTCGTCTCTTTGACCATTTTCCCATTTTGAAAAAGTTGCATCAGTCGTTTTCCTTTGTGAACAACAATCTTGTCTACTTTTTTTGTTTTATCAAGCTCTGCTCCACGGGCTAGTTGTTGTATGCACTCTCTAATGTCATAGGGTGTTGGATCTGGTTTGCCATAACTTATTGGCTTCTTTTTTGTCGCACATCCACTCATTAATAGTATAGTTATCGCAACTATTGTAATACCAAACATATATCTCATCGGTTTATTCCTTTAATATTCGTCATCATGACGGGATTTGTGTTTCTCTTTTTTGTAGCTCGTTTGATTTTTGAGTTTTTGTAAACGATTGAGATTACTCATCTCTGCTTGACGAATTTTCTCAAAACTCTCCTGATTAAATCCATTGTCGCTTACAATACTATCGATACGAAGTAGATATTGTTGCAATAGACGGTGGTAATCGTTGTCCAAAAAAATGCTTTCAAAAGTGGCAAATTTCTCCATCATCGATTTGTATTTTATGGCAAAATCGACACTTGTAGTCGATTCGCTTCGGAACATACGAAATAGATTTTTAGTCATTTTTTCCATATGGACAATATACTTTTGTCGATGATGTTTGTCTATTTGCTTTTGGGTATATCTAGCCAATTTGCACCTAAGTTGATAATATTTTTGGGGTATATTGGATATACAAGAAGAATTGTAGCAAAAGAGATATAAAAAAGTGTTGCCTGCTCCCATTATAGGGAGCTTAGACTTTAAAGGAGTTATAAGACGTCTTACAAAGCAGCTTTTGCAGCAGCAAGAGCCTCTTCATAGTTTGGTTCATTTGTAATTTCAGGAACTACTTGCTTATAAGCTACTTTGCCATCTTTGCCGATTACAAAAATAACTCTGGCAGTGATACCTGCTAGTGGTCCATCAGCCAAAAGTACACCATAAGCGTTTGCAAAATCTTTGTTTCTAAAGTCTGAGCATACTTTGAGGTTTTCAATCCCAGCTGCTCCACACCATCTAGCTGCTGCAAAAGGTAAATCCATAGATACTGTAATAACTTCTACACCATCAAGATTTGCAGCCTCTTGATTAAATCTTCTTGTCTCTGCATCACAAACACCTGTATCCAAAGATGGTACTGCTACTACAAGTTGAACTTTACCTTCGCCACCTATTGTCTCATCTTGAAGCATTGGGTTACAATTTACTACTGTTACAATTGGTGCTTTATCACCTACATTTACCTCTGTTCCTGCTAGGTTACATACTGTGTCGTTTTTAAATGTTACTGTTGCCATATTTATCCTTTTTTGTTAAATGCAAAAGCATTATTACATAAATAGGATAAAAATAGTCTTAAATAAAAACATCTCTTAAAAAAATATTTTTTGTTATGATTTTTTTAGATCTTATTTTTATGAGTCGCACATGTTTGCTACTATCTCTAAAGCCCTTTTTTTTGCACTCTCAACCTCATCCAGCACAAGTGCAACTGCCATTCTACGCCCTTTGTGTGATTTAGGCTTACCAAAAACTCTCACGAAACTATCTTTTGTAAATGCACTTGAGGGTACTTCTATAGTAGGGTTATGGCTCTCATTTTTGGCTTTATATGCACTACTTGCACCACTTCCAAAAAATGTATAATCAAGTGGCAATCCAAGGACAGCTCTTATATGAAGGGCAAATTCGCTTTGACTTTGGGTAATGAGGGTAACCATCCCTGTATCGTGCGGTCTAGGGGAGAGTTCAGAAAAATAGACATCTTCACCTTTTACAAAAAACTCAACTCCAAAAATTCCCCTTCC
>DSAK01000024.1 GCA_011372825.1 Campylobacterota bacterium
AGGCTACATGTATCTTTTGACAAAAGAGGGTATCAAACAAAAAATCCAACTTACTGAAAAATTCATAGAAATCAAAAAACGAGAATATGAAGAGTTGCAAAAAGAGCTTGAAAATATAAAGGAACACAAATGAAACTCGCCATCATCGGCCTTGGTTACGTTGGACTCCCATTGGCACATGCATTTGCTAGCAAATACGAAGTAGTCGGTTTTGATATTAACCAAAAACGAATTGAGGAGCTTAATCAAGGTATCGATGTTACTAAAGAGCTCAGCCAAGAGCAGTTAAAGTCGGTCTTGCCTGCGTATAATAAAACTCTAGGTAAAAATGCTTTACATGTAAGCACTAACCCAGAAGATATCAAAGATTGCACTGTATATATTGTCACGGTTCCAACACCAATCGATAAACACAAACGCCCAGACCTCACGCCGCTCATCAAGGCTAGTGAAACAGTAGGCAAAGTGCTCAAAAAAGATGACATAGTAATCTATGAATCTACCGTTTATCCAGGAGCTACCGAGGAAGAGTGCGTACCTGTGCTTGAGAGGTTTTCAAATCTTAAATTTAATGTTGATTTCTATTGCGGCTATAGCCCAGAGAGAATTAATCCAGGAGATAAAGAACATACAGTTACAAAAATACTTAAAGTTACATCAGGAAGCACCCCCGAGATAGCAAAAAAAGTAGATGAGCTGTACGCAAGCATCATAACTGCTGGCACCCATCTAGCCCCAACCATAAAAGTAGCCGAAGCTGCCAAAGTTATAGAAAACTCCCAAAGAGATATAAATATAGCTTTTGTAAATGAGCTAGCGATAATATTTAACCGCCTAGGTATCGATACGCAAGCAGTACTTGAAGCAGCTGGAACAAAGTGGAACTTCTTGCCCTTTAAGCCTGGTCTTGTAGGTGGGCACTGTATAGGGGTAGACCCATACTATTTAACCCATAAAGCCCAAGCAGTGGGGTATAATCCAGAGATTATCCTAGCAGGACGCAGACTTAATGACAACATGGGCATTTATGTAGCAAACCAAGTGATAAAACTGATGATTAAAAAAGGTCATAAGATCGAGGGATCAAAGGTGCTGATTTTAGGAATCACTTTTAAAGAAAATTGCCCTGATATCAGAAATTCCAGAGTAATAGATGTGATAAAAGAGCTTCAAGATTTTGGCTGCAACATAGATGTATATGATCCATGGGCAGACACAAAAGAGGTAAAAGATGAATATGGACTTGATTTAATTGAAGATGAAAAATTAAAGATAAAAAATTATGATGCAGTTATACTTGCAGTAGCACATGATGAGTTTAAGTCTTTTAATTCTCAAATTTCAACTCTCAATTCCCAATCAGTAGTTTATGACATCAAAGGTATTTTAGATAATATTGATGGAAGATTATAGAAAATGAGGGGAATCGTTTTAGCAGGGGGGAGTGGCACAAGACTTTATCCAGTAACAAGAAGTATAAGCAAGCAACTACTTCCTATCTACGATAAACCAATGATTTATTATCCATTGTCTGTTTTGATGCTAGCGGGCATAAAAGAGATACTCATTATCTCAACACCTCAAGATTTACCAAAGTTTGAGGAGCTTTTAGGAGATGGTAGTGATTGGGGTGTAAGATTTGAGTTTGTTGTGCAACCAAGCCCAGATGGATTGGCACAAGCTTTTATTTTGGGTGAAGAGTTTATCGGTGGTGATAGTGTCTGCTTAATCTTAGGGGATAATATCTTTTATGGAAGTGGTTTAAGACCAATGGTTCAAAGGGCGGCTGCTCTTAGAGAGGGTGCGGTTGTATTTGGCTACCAGGTAAAAGACCCAGAAAGATTTGGTGTGGTAGAGTTTGATACAGATAAAAACGCCATAAGCATAGAAGAGAAGCCATCTAAACCAAAATCAAACTTTGCAGTTACGGGGTTGTATTTTTATGATAATGATGTAGTTAAGATTGCAAAAAATGTAAAACCTTCAGAGCGAGGTGAACTAGAAATTACAACCATCAATCAAGAGTACTTAAAGAGAGGTGAACTCAAAGTTGAGCTTTTGGGCCGTGGATTTGCATGGCTAGATACGGGTACACATGATAGTCTAATAGAAGCAGGACAGTTTGTGCAAACTATTGAGCATAGACAAGGGTACAAAATAGCCTGCCTTGAAGAGATAGCTTATAACAATGGTTGGATAGATAAAGAAAAAATACTCCAAATAGCAAAACCGTTAGCTAAAAATGGGTACGGTCAGTATCTTTATGATTTAGTTAGGGGTGAAAATGTTTAACAATACAAATAAAACAATATTAGCAACAGGCTGTGCAGGATTTATAGGCTCAAACTTTATACCTTACTTTTTAGATAAATACTCACAATATAACCTAATAAACTTAGACCTTTTAACGTATGCAGGAGATTTAGAAAACTTAAAAGAGTGTGAGGGAAATCCAAGATATAAATTTATAAAAGGTGACATATGTAACCGTGAGTTAGTGGAGTTTATATTTAATGAGTATGACATAAGAGGTGTTATCCACTTTGCAGCGGAGTCTCATGTGGATAACTCCATCAAAAACCCAAGCGTATTTATTAAAACAAATGTCAATGGAACTTTTACCCTACTAGATGTAGCATATAAGCACTGGATGAAGAAGCCATTTATTTATAAACCTGGGTATCAAGATTGTAGATTTCACCATATAAGTACCGATGAAGTCTATGGAACACTAAGTGATGACCCAAAAGAGTTGTTTCGTGAGACTACACCATATGCTCCAAACTCACCCTATAGTGCTAGCAAGGCTGCAAGCGATATGATAGTAAGAAGCTATCACCATACTTATGGACTTAATACTATAATTACAAATTGTTCTAACAATTATGGTCCTAAACAACATGATGAAAAACTCATCCCTACTATCATCAAAAATGCCCTGCAAGGAAATCCCATCCCTATTTACGGCGATGGTAAAAACGTCAGAGATTGGCTCTATGTGCTAGACCATTGCAAAGGGATAGATTTAGCCTTCCATCAAGGTAAATCAGGAGAGACTTATAACATAGGTGGAAGAAATGAAAGAACCAATCTTCAAATAGTCCATACTATATGTGAATTGCTAGACAAAATGAGCCCTTTCGTCCATAAATCTAAGCCCCTTCCCCGTCATTCTGAGCCCCTCCCCCGTCATTCTGAGCGTAGCGAAGAATCCACCCCGAACACCAACACAGAGTCTTCACCTTTGGCTCAAAATGATGTGAATAAAAAATCCTACAAAGATTTAATCACATTCGTAAAAGACCGTGCAGGACACGATAGAAGATATGCAATAGATGCTACCAAGATAGAAACTGAACTTGGCTGGAGGGCAGATGAGAATTTTGAGAGCGGAATTGTGAAGACGATCGAGTGGTATTTAAGTAAATATGGAGTTTTAAAATGACAAATTATAAATTGATAGATTTTAAGATATTGGGGGATGAGAGGGGTTCTCTCATTGCGCTGGAGGCAAATAGACAAGTCCCTTTTGATATAAAAAGAGTCTATTATATCTTTGATACTAAAGAGGGAGTTAAGCGAGGTTTTCATGCTCATATTAATCTTAAGCAAATATGTATAGCTGTCAAAGGTAGTTGTACTTTTGTACTTGATGATGGAGCTTTCAGAGAAGATATAAAACTAACCAATCAAAATCAAGGACTTTTTATAGAGGGGCTTATTTGGAGAGAGATGAAAGATTTTACCCCTGATTGCGTGCTTTTAGTATTAGC
>DSAK01000077.1 GCA_011372825.1 Campylobacterota bacterium
CATCGATAGAGTTCCAGCACCAAGTGGGGATGAATTAGCACCTGCAAAAGCGCTTATATATGATAGTTGGTTTGATAATTATCTAGGTGCATTAGCACTTGTGAGGATATTGGATGGTAGTCTCAAAAAAGGACAAATTGCCAAAGTGATGGGGACAAAAAGTGAACATCAGATTTTAGATTTGATGTATCCAAATCCAATAGCACCAATAAAGACCAATGAGATCCGTACCGGAGAAATTGGTATAGTTGTCATGGGATTAAAAAATGTCGACGCACTACAAGTGGGTGATACGATTACAGATGCCAAAAATCCAACACAAGTTGCCATAGATGGTTTCTCACCTGCTAAGTCGTTTGTATTTGCGGGAATTTACCCTATCGAGACTGATAAATTTGAAGATTTAAGAGATGCCCTTAACAAGCTCAAGCTCAATGATAGTTCACTTAGTTTTGATCCAGAGAGTTCGATGGCTCTTGGAAGCGGGTTTCGTACAGGTTTTTTAGGCATGCTCCATATGGAGGTTATCAAAGAGAGACTTGAGCGTGAATTTGGTTTGGACCTTATCGCTACAGCTCCAACAGTTGTTTATCAAGTGCTTCAAACCAATGGTGAAAAAATCGATATTCAAAATCCTAGCGAATTGCCAGAAACTCAAAAGATAGATACTATCTATGAGCCATACGTGAAGGCTACTTTTTTAACGCCTCAAGAGTTTGTCGGAAATCTCATAACACTCCTTAGTGAACGTCGTGGGATACAGGTCAAGATGGATTACCTCAATGAGACAAGGGTATTGCTTGAGTATGATATCCCAATGAATGAGATTGTGATGGATTTTTATGATAAGCTCAAAAGTATGACAAAGGGCTATGCAAGTTTTGATTATGAGCCTATAGGGTTTCGCCCAGGTAGACTTGTGAAGCTTGATATCCGAGTAGCTGGAGAAATTGTTGATGCACTCTCTATTATCGTGCCAGAAGATAAAGCACGTAGCAAAGGTCTTGCATTTGTAAATCAACTAAAAGAGCTTATCCCAAGACAACTTTTTGAAGTGGCTATTCAGGCAAGTATTGGCAATACTATTATCGCAAGAAGTAATGTAAAATCGATGGGCAAAAATGTAACGGCAAAATGTTATGGTGGGGATATTACCCGAAAGCGAAAATTGCTTGAAAAACAAAAAGCTGGTAAAAAACGGATGAAGTCAATTGGTAAAATAGAAGTACCTCAAGAGGCTTTCATGGCAGTACTCAAGCTCGATAATTAATGGGGTTTGTTTTACATTTTCATATATTAGCCGCTATTGCATGGATAGGTGGTTCTATATTTATGGCGGTAATTGGGATTTTTATACGTGATAAAAATGACCAACGAGCAATCTATCCAAAGATAGGACCTATCTTTGGGTACTATCAGATTGTCTCTTTGGTGATTTTGCTTGTTAGTGGTTATTTGCTCGCTCTAAAATATGGTTTGCTTCAAGCTATATGGACTCTTGATGGTGGTGAGTTGGTAGTTGCTCTGCAAAAAAAATTGCTTATTATCGTATGTGTAATCATTTTGACAATTCTCCATTTTTATATCGCGATAAAAACAGTGACAAAAGATAGAACCAAAAAACAACACATCATCTCTAGAGGATCCTCGTTGCTTATTTTGCTACTCAATCTATGGATATTGCACTATGCGATTGTCTTGAGAAGTGGACTTTAGTTATCCTATTAGCTGTTTGCACAAATCAAATCTATTGTGAGTCATGAGATGCACTTTTGGATGTAGAGCCATCGTTTGGTCAAATACCATTTTTGATATACCAAATCCTACCTCTTGCTCTTTTTCTTTTCCATCCATGGAAGCTAGATTCATCTCATCGATAATCATTTTTGGTACCCTGATGCCTGGAACATGCCCGTTGATAAAGTTGACTGTTTTTGTTGCAACTATCGGAAATAGACCCAAGATTAGCACAGCATCTTTTGCAGTCTCTCTTATGCTTATCTCTTTTGCCTCTTGAAATATCTCCAAGAGTAGTTTAGCGCTTTGTGTGTCATAGATTGGTTGTGTGATGATAGCTCTAGCTCCATAATTGAGTTTTTTAATCATCCGTTTTTGTAGAGCTTTCATATCTTTTGCATAGGCATTGCTAACAGCAAATGGGTAAATCGGTTTGAGTGGAGTTTGAAGCTCTTTTTTACTATAGTCTGAACCACTATTGAGGTGATAAATGATACTCAAAAGGAGAGTGGAGTCCCTCTCTAATACCCCTTTTACCTCAGGCTGATCGGAGAGTTTTGCAGGGTCTCCGGTGAGAGCTAGGATACATCTGATATCAAAATTATTTGCACCAAGAAGGGTGGATTGGAGTGAAAGCTTATTTTTGTCTCGCATACTCATAGTGGCAATAACAGGCTTATTGAATGCTTGTTGGATCTTTATAGCTGCTAAAACCGAATCCATCTTGAGCTTTGCTAGTGGATTATCTGTGGTCGTAAAACCTATCACTTTTTTATCAAGTCCAAGAGAAGTTATCTCAGATATGATTTTTGACATTGAGCCGCCATGAGGAGGTGTAATTTCAACTGTTATAAATTGATTTGGACCACACAATGTGGAGCAAAATGTATCAAACATGCCTAAAACCCTTTTTTGGTTTAATTTGATACAATTTTATCTAATTTTACTTTGCAAAAAGATATTGCTATTTTAGCTAAGTATCTACTTTGGATAGTGATGGATAATATGAGGACAAACTATGAAATTGGCTGTTTTTGATTTTGATTCTACTTTGATGGATGGAGAGACTATAGATTTTTTGGCAGCTGCTTTGAATCTTGAGGGGGAAGTTGCAGCCATTACCCGTGAAGCGATGGAGGGGAGGCTTGATTTTTTTAATGCTTTGCAGAAAAGGACAAAGTTATTACGTGGGCTAGAGAAATCAAAAGTTGATGAGATATGTGCTAAGTTGCCACTTATCTATGGTGCAAAAGAGACTATTGATGGTCTAAAGCAAAGAGGATATCGTGTAGTTTGTTTCTCTGGTGGCTTTAGGAGTGCAACCAAACCTGCTTGTGAGTATCTAGGGATTGATGCAGATTTTGCAAATACGCTCTATGATGAGGATGGCATTTTAACCGGTGAAGTTGGAGGGGAGATGATGTTTGGCTCTTCAAAGGGGGAGATGATACAAAGACTCCAAAAGCTGCTAGGGGTAACTCAAGCAAATAGTATAGTTGTAGGAGATGGGGCAAATGACTTGAGTATGTTTGCATATGCAAAAACGAAAATAGCTTTTTGTGCAAAACCTATACTCAAACAAGCAGCATCACACACTATAGATGAAAAAGACTTAACAAAAGTGTTAGATATAGTAGATACGCTTTGATGAAATGTACCATTAGCTCGCTTCTAAGAGAGATATTTCGTTATAAAAGATTGGTTTTTTTAGGACAGTTAATTGCTATTGTGACTACTGTCTTGATAACTATCGTCCCACTTTTTATCCCATTTTTGGTTGATGAGCTTCTTTTAGGCAAAGATGGTAATTTGACTAAAATACTTGCTTATATCTTTGGGACTCTTGAGATTTATTGGTATGTACTGATTGTTCTTATAGCTATCCTTGTTTTAAGACTCCTTGCAACCTTGCTAGGGATACTACAAACGAAGATCTTTGTCACTATCGCAAAAAAGATTACCTTTGCTTTGCGCCTAAACCTCTTGAACCATTTGCAAAATG
>DSAK01000047.1 GCA_011372825.1 Campylobacterota bacterium
ATTTTGATATCGTGCAAATCTTTCTCTTCGGTTGATTTGGAGTGCAACAACTCTTGGTCGAAGTTAATTTCATATTCAGTGTGTAAACCAGCTTTATAGAGCAATAGACCTATTACAGTCGAATAAGCTGGTGATTTCAACTCATCAAAAACACCATCTATGTGGTCTATGTTTGGAGAACTTATCCTTATTGGAAGACCTGAGAAGACAACTTGAGCAAGCTCTCTAGTCCCTTTGAGTTTTGTCATCCCTCCAGTGAGGATAACGCCTGCACCTATTTGCTCTTTGAGTGCACTTTTTTCTAGCATTTTTACAAGAATCATAAGCGTCTCTTCTGTACGAGCAAATACAACATTATGTACAACTTCCAAAGAGACTTCATTGTGATGCTCATCGTTGCCAATGATAGGAAGTTCAACTTTTTCACTACTTGTATCAACAAGATTTCCGTGCCTTAATTTGATGTTTTCTGCTACCTGTAGAGGTGTGTGTAGAGCAATAGATAAATCGTTTGTTACATTGTTAGAGCCAACACCAAAAAAGTCATTGTAGCGAATTGAATTCCCAATATGGACAACCAAGCTACTAGTTTGCCCCCCTAGATCAATCACTGCTACGCCTAGTTCTTTATCATCTTCTTCCATTGTAGCTATAGATGAGGCGTATCCATTGAGGACTATTCCATCTATCTCAACTCCAGCTGATTTAACCGCTTTTTTTAGATTGGCAAGGTTTGATTTTTGAGTCATGATGATATTGACATTTACCTCTAGCCTACTAGCATTCATTCCGAAAGGGTCTTCTATAAACTCTTGGTCGTCAACCTTGAAGTTATAAGGTAACACATGAATAATGTCATATTCGTTTGGTATATTGGCATTATAGAGTGCTGTTTGCATAACTCTTCCAATCTCTTTGATAGAGATATCTTTGTGTGGAATATTGACAATACCAGTTGAGTTTAAACTTTTTGCGTATGCATCAGAGATAGAAATTGTTGCAGATTCGATAGAATTGCCTGATATTCTTTTTGCATCGGTTATCGCTTTTTTTATCGCTTTTGATGCTAGCTCAATATTTGTAATTGAACCTTTTTTGACACCTTGTGATTTGCTTATACCATGACCTAAGATCTGGAGTCTCTCACCATCAACTTTTTGTGCAATAATTGCACAAATTTTAGTTGAACCAATATCGATGGCAAGTATTGTGTTATTCACTCCCTAACCCCTTTACATAAATTTTTGTTGGATAGCGCTTATCAAGCATTTTGATAAGTTTGTCTTCGAAAACAGCTTGTTTGAGTTGTGTTGTCTCTTGGGCAATACTCTCATCATCTTCGATTTGAGTAAGTTGTTGGGAGAGTATCCGATATGCAACACGCTTGTCTGGAAGCGATATAATACCTTGTTCTTGATTATTTGTAAAGAGTTTTTGTACAAATTGAAAACTTTCTTGATGATTTAGTGGTGATAATGTATCAACACTTTGGATTGTCAAAGGTTTTTGGTATGGTTTTTGGAGTCTATTTGTATCTTTGAGGATCTCTTGAGCAAGTGCATCTAGCTTTTGTTCTAGAGCTATTTTTTCATAATCTTTTACAACCAACGGTTTTGCCTCTTTATATGTCATTACACGAATATCTTTTTTGTTTATTAGCTTGACACTAACATATTTGTTGTTAACGATTTTTGGTTTTGTGATTTCATTTGTTTGGATTGATGCTATATCTTCCCATATTTCGGGAGTTAAAAGCTCATTATTCTCCTCGATAGTTATCTGTTTTGTCCCATTGATCTCTTCGTTTTTCCATTTTACATAATTGATTTGAGCATCTCTTTTGCTCTTTTGAATCTGGATATCTTTTACAACAATATGTTTTACCTCATCAAGGCTAAGTGGAGTATTGTTAGTATCTATATAGTTGTGATTATTTTCACGATAATAGGCTTCAATCTCCTCTTGGGTTGGAGTGTAACCTTTTGTATCAGTCCAAAGAATTTCAAGAGTGTAAAGTGGCTTGGTGAGGTACTGTGTTTTTGTCTCTTCCCAATATTTTTTAAGTTCATCTTCATCGATAGTGTTGTTTATTTGCTCAGCTGTAATTACTTCAAATGCCACATTGTTTGATATGCCTAAGGCAGTTTTTATGATATTTATCTCAAATGGCGAAGGCTCAAACCGAAAAAGTGAAGTGAGTTTATTTGCTCTCATTTCATCTCTAAGCATAGCTTCAAAATTTTTACTTGTTATTCTATTTGCTTTAAGGTAGTCATCGTAAATTTCTCTACTAAATTGACCGTTTTTACTAAATATTTCAAGTTGTTGTAGTTGGTTAGCAAGTTCGCTATCAGACACTATGATACCAAATTCATCAGCCAGATTAAGAAGTTGTGCTTGAGTTTTTATAATTTTAAAAGCTTGATTCAAAAGACCCATCTCTTTTGCTTTTTCGTCATCAAGTTCACCTTGCAATAGTGAATTGTAATAGGTGTACATTTGTCCATAGGTCATGTCAAATTTTGATTTGTCAATCTCGATATTTCCAACTTTTGCTATTGTGCTACGATTGGAGCCGAAACTATAGCTTCCCCAACCAACAAATCCAGCCCCAATGAATGCAATAGTTGCAATCCAAATTGTCCATACTAAATATTTATTATTTTGTTGCATCCAACCTATCATGTTTCATCTACCTTCAATGATAAAATATGTAAAATATTTTAGTTAACTTGTCATTAACAGCATTTGATATATTATATTATTAAATCCTTAAGGAGTAATTATATGGATGAAAAAAACAAGCAACTAATGCAACTTGATTTGGATGTTATTTGGCACCCTTGCACGCAGATGAAAGACCATGAAAGGCTTCCGCTCATCCCAATTTCTTCAGGCAAGGGGGTGTATCTCTATGATTATGATAACAACAGATATATTGACGCTATTAGCAGTTGGTGGGTCAATATTTTTGGTCATTGTAATGAGTTTATAAACGATAAGATAAAAGCTCAGCTTGATACTCTAGAGCATGTTATACTAGCTGGATTTACACATAAACCTGCAATCGATTTGGCAAAAAAATTAGTCACTATTACGCCTGAAGGTTTAGAGAAAGTTTTTTTTGCAGATAACGGTTCAAGTGCAGTTGAAGTGGCTCTAAAGATGAGTTATCATGCCCATCTTAACAAAGGGATTCAAAAACCTTTATTTCTCTCTTTGAGCAATAGTTATCATGGAGAGACAATAGGGGCTTTGAGTGTAGGTGATGTCGATCTTTACAAAACAAGTTATGCGCCACTACTGCTCAAATCGATACAAGTACCAGTACCTGCTAATCAAACCTTACAAGCAGCTAAAGAGGCAATTGAGGTTTTGGAGATAGTATTAAAGCAAAAACACCAAGAGATAGCAGCGATGATTGTAGAGCCTCTTGTGCAGGGTGCTGGAGGGATGCATATGTATCATCCATATTATCTCAAAGAGGCCAGAAGGCTAACAAAAGCTAATGGGGTTTATCTCATAGCAGATGAGATAATGACAGGTTTTGGACGTACTGGTAAAATGTTTGCCTGTCAATATGCTCAAATCACTCCTGATTTTATGACACTATCTAAAGGGCTAACTGGTGGATATCTGCCACTTTCTGTGGTGATGACAACAGATGATATTTACAATATATTTTATTGTGATTATAGTGAGCAAAAAGCTTTTCTTCACTCACATAGCTATACAGG
>DSAK01000018.1 GCA_011372825.1 Campylobacterota bacterium
CTTATTATCAATAAAGGAGTTTTTATGAATGTTTTAATTTTGGGTGGTGACAAGATAAACCCTCTTTTAAATGCACTATACGAGCTCGGGATTACAAGCGTTACACATTGGACCGGAAGAAACCTAAAAAATGGATCAAAAAAATCAAAGCAGATTCCATCAAAAACAGATTTTGTGCTAATGCTTACAAATTTCCTAAATCACAATGCAATGCTTCACTACAAACAAGAGGCTAAAAGTAAAGGTGTTTGTGTAGCATACACCACTAGAAATATTGATGCAGTCAAATGCGAAGTGTTAAAGCTCATAGGAAACAATCCTAAGCTACAAGAAAAAGCTTGCCTTGCATGCAAAAAAAGAGAACGGTGTGATGAAAAAATACGATAAAAATTACATCTTTGAGGACTATTTTGTGATCGATGTAGATATGCTTGATATACCAAATTTACATGATTTTAAATACGAGTTTTATCAATTGGAGTATTGCGAAAATTCTCTTGATATACCAATACATCTGATTGACTATACATGTTTCGAAGATAGCATGTTAGAAATCTATCTCAATCACACAAATCTTAAAGAGCTACAAGATGATTGTGACTGGTATTATAATTTAAAAAGTTTAGCAAAATACTCAAGGGCTTCTTAAAAAAAGTAACCTTGAAAAAGGAGGCAGGGTTAAAAAATTTATTAAATTACTAAAAGGGAACAAAATGATTTCAAAAGAGATGACAAAAAGACTTAATCAACAAATAACCTTAGAGATGTACTCATCAAATATTTATCTGGCAATGAGTGGCTGGTGTGCATACAATGGGTTAAATGGTTCGGCAAGCTTTCTAAAGAACCACTCCAAAGAGGAGCTTTCACATGCATATAAGCTATTTGACTACATTAGTGAGACTGGCGGCTTAGCTGAAGTCGATACTATCGAAAAACCAAACAATTCGTTTAAGTCACTCCATGAGGTATTTGAAGCGACCTATAAGCATGAGCTTATTGTTTCAAAATCAATTTTTGAGCTTGTTGATTTTGCACTCAACGAAAAAGACTATTCAACTTTTAATTTTCTGCAATGGTATATAAGCGAACAACACGAAGAAGAGAAACTATTTAAGGAAATCTTGGATAAATTTGAAATCATAAAAACTGACGGAAGAGGTCTTTTTATGATAGATAGAGAGATTGGTCAATTAGCGAACTGATAAAGTCATCTAGCAACAAAAGTTGCTAGATATAACGCAATTAAGCCATAGCCTCTTTTGCGTATTTTTCTCCCAAATCAAAAGCCTTAAGATTTAATTCATGAACTTTTTCTGGAACCTTACTTAACATAGTATCGATCAAAACTTGTCTGTCTATAGCTTTCATATAGGTATTTGCTATCGCTAATGCAACAACTGATTGTGTTATCACATTTCCTACCTCTTCTTTTGCTATGGTGATGATAGGTATCTCTATGATATTCCATCGTTTTCTGTCTTCATCACTTGGAGTTACTAGATTAGGCTCAATGACTATAGTTCCCCCCTCTGATACACCACCTTTAAATAGATTATAACTCACTTGTGCAACAGAGAGCATAAAATCTATCTCTCCATCATTTGCATATGGATAAAAAATCTCATCATCATCCAAAATGATATCAACAACTGTTGGCCCACCTCTTACTTGTGATGTATACGTAGCTGTTTTTTGACCAAAACCACCTGTTCTTATCTTAGCTTCTGCAAAAATCTCACCTGCTAGAAGCACACCCTGACCACCAACACCTGTAAATCTCATTACTGTTCTTGCCATGTATGCTCCTTAAATTTTCTTTTCAAAATCAGCTTGAGTAATAACTTTTCTCTTACCTTGATGAACATCTTTGATATCTTGATACATATCACAATACTCTCTTGCATTTGTATCTTCATGTAAAATGCCTGTTGGAAAATAGCTACTTCTCTCTTCTTCGCTCATTTTTTCATATTTTACTTTGGAAACTGTCATACTGTCAATCCAATCGAGATTTTCCATAGCATTTGCCATTTTATTTTTACGACCTAAATTAATATGGCAGTTTGAAAAGATATCAAAGAAACTAAATCCATTGTGTTTGAAGCCCTTTGTAAATACTTTTTCCATTTTTTTTGCTTCTGTTACTTTTTCTCTAGCAACAAAAGTGGCTCCCGCAGCAATTGCAAGCTTACAAGCATCAAAAGTTGGGTCGATATTTCCTGCTTTTTGACTCACTGTCCACATACCTTGAGGTGTTGTAGGACTCGTTTGTGAATTTGTAAGTCCATAAATGAAGTTATTGATAAGTATAAAATTGATATCTATATTTCTTCTACAAGCATGGATCGTATGGTTACCACCAATTGCTAGAGCATCTCCATCTCCTGCTATACAAAAGACTTTTTTATCTGGATTTGCAAGCTTGATTCCAGTTGCGAATGCAAGTGTACGACCGTGTGTTGTGTGAACTGTATTGAAGTCAACATAGGAGGAAAATCTTCCACTACACCCGATACCAGACACTACACATATATCATCCTTGCTCCATCCAAGCTCATCAATAGCTCGAATAAATGCTTTCAAGATAACACCATCGCCACAACCCCAACACCAAAGTGTTGGCATCTTTTCTATTCTTAGATAACTATCATAATTAAATGCCATTAGAACACCTCCTTCACTTTCTCAACAATCTCATATGGAGATATAGCTCTACCATTAACTTTATATAAACCTTGAATATCAAGTCTACTTGAAACTCTCTCTACCTCTTCGGTGTATTGTCTGATATTTAACTCAACACACAATACATTGTTAATCATATCTGTCCAATGCTTGATTCTTTTTGCTGGACTAGGCCAAATAGTAATAGGTCTAAATAGTCCGGCTTTAATACCTTGGGCTCTTAGATGTCTGATAGCCTCTTTTGCTGCTAATGAAACTGAGCCATAAGCGATTATTAAAACTTCGCCTTTTTCTCCATTCATATCATCAAGCATAAACTCTTCGTTTAGCTCTAGCTCATCAGTGTGATTCATCACTTTATCTTCAAGTCGTTGAATCAATTTTCTACATGTTTCAATCTCTTCTGTAGGGAAACCTTTTGCATCATGATGGAGTCCTGTAAAATGGTATCTATAGCCTTTAAACATAGGATTGAGTACTGCTGGCTCATCTGGACCAACATCGTATGGTCTATAATCCTCTGGATTGCCTGTAAACTCTTTTCGTGGCACTATCCCTGCTTTTGTCTCTTCTTCTGTAGGTATTACAGCCTTACCATGCATATGTCCTATTGTCTCATCAAGTAGGACAATAACAGGCTGCATAAATCTATCTGCTAGGTTAAACGCTCTTACTGTTTCGGTATAACACTCAGCTAAATTACCTGCACAAAGTGTGATTGACCTATAATCACCATGGCTTGGGTTTCTAGCTTGTCTAACATCCCCCTGAGATACACGGGTAGGCAAACCAGTACTAGGACCGCCTCTCATAACATTTACCAAAACCAAAGGGACCTCTGCCATTTGAGCAAGACCTAGATTTTCTGCTTTTAGTGAAACTCCAGGACCACTTGTCGCTGTCATCGATCTCACTCCTGACATCGCTGCACCAGCAGCAGCGGCGATTCCAGCTAACTCATCTTCCATCTGGATACATGCACCGCCATGTTTTGGCATCAAATCTGACATCTCATGCATTACTTCACTTGAAGGCGTAATAGGATAC
>DSAK01000068.1 GCA_011372825.1 Campylobacterota bacterium
ATTGAATATGCTGTAAGTATCCTTGGGGTCAATGATATCATCGTTTGTGGACACTCCCATTGTGGAGCTATCAATGCTCTATTTACACCACCAAAAGTCTCAAACAATCTTGAGATTATCCACACGCTAAAATGGCTAGAATTAGGCATGGCGGCAAAAAATGATGTCGAAAATGTTTTTTTTGGTGCATCTGATGACATCAAGCAAAGTGCCACAGAAAAACTATCGATTATTTACCAGCTAGAAAATCTCCTCACCTATCCTGCTATCAAAGACAAAGTTTCCAAAAAAGAGTTATTTTTGCACGGATGGTACTATGAGATTGAGAGTGGCACAATAAGCTACTACGATGATAAAAGCGATAGGTTTGAGCCGCTATAGATGTGCAAAGATTTATGTTTTGAGACTATTTTGATTGAAGATGGCAAGCCAAAAAATCTCTTCTACCATCAAAAAAGATTTGAAAAAACCCAAAAAGAACTTTTTCAAACAACACACCATCCTCTACTCTCTAATCTAATACAACCACCTAGCAAGCAGACCCTAAGGTGCAAGATTACCTACAATTCTACGATACAAAACATCGAATATACCCCCTACACACGCACCTTACCAAATGAGTTTGAACTTGTTTTTGCAGATATCAACTACCCCTATAAATACCTCGATAGAAGTGAGATTGACCAGCTCAAAAATAGCTCAAACTCTCAAGAGATAATCATCATCAAAAATAATCTCATAACCGATACCTCCATAGCAAACATAGCCCTACTCATAAACCAGCAATGGCTCACCCCACAAGCACCACTCCTTGAAGGAACAATGCGGGCAAAACTTCTAGGCGAGGGCAAAATCAAACCTGCGAATCTTACTACAACAGAACTCAAAAGATGTGATGGGCTTGCTCTAATGAATGGTATGGTAGGATTTTGCATAGTTAAACGTTTTTCAATCAAGGACTTTTTGGATGGCTAAATCTTTTTTTAATTCTCAAGACTATTTAAAACTAATGCACACACATATCACCAACATGATAGAACTATTACTCAAAGATGATATAGAGTTTGGTATTGCTTGCGATGTATCCAATATCTCTTTTAACCCTAAACTACCTACCAACATAAGCGATACATTTGGCAAAAAGATATTTTTCATACTTACAGACTATAGTCATGAGAGTGCTAATATAAAAGAGAATGTGCTTTTTTTCGAAGCGGGATTTGGAGATGAAAATTTTGGCTCTGTAGTCTCGATACCATTACTTGCAATTGAGCAAATCATCGTTGAGGATAATCCAATACTTATAAATCTAGCTCCATACCACCCAACCACACTCTTCAAAGAAAAAAACTCCACAAACTCGATGGATGCCCTCCTTAAAAATCCAAAAAATAAAAATCTTTTAAATAAAAAAAGGCACTTTTAGCACTGTTCATCTAAGATAAAATCGACTATCTTCTCCACATAAGCGTTGCGCTTGTTCTCTTTACTATAGATGATATAAAAATTTCTCAACATTTGATAACCTCTGATGCGAGATTGAAATAATGTTCCATTTTTTACCTCGTCAGCAATTGCATGTTTGGATATTATCGAAACAACTGGATTAATTGTATCTTTTTTGCTCCGCTTAATTCCTTGAAGTACTGCTGTTGTGTTGCTCACTTCTGTTAAGACTTTGAAATTCTTGCACGAAACACCAAGATCATCAAAAACCTCTGCTACCATTTGTCTAGTATGGCTACTCTCTTCTCTACAGATCCATTGGAAATGATCCAAATCTTCAGTTTGCACCACTTTTGATATCGGAACATTACTCACAAGCACCAACTCATCTTGAAGCCATTTGCGATAAATCAAATCGTTATCCATGATAGGAGATTCTATAAGTCCAACATCAATTTTTTTATCTTTAACTTGATTAATGATATTTTGACTCAAATCAACTGAGAGGGTGACATCATTGTGAATAACATCTTTTAACAAATTCAGGCACTCCCCAGGGACAACATAATTCCCTATCGTGAATGAAGCACCTAGATGAAAAGTCATCTCTTTGTTGATAATCTTCATGAGGTCTTTTTCTGCCCCTTGTATCGCCTTTTCTAACCTTGTTACTATCTTATAAAGCTCCTCACCTTCGGCGGTAAGCTTTATCCCATTTTTCTTCCGTTCAACTATCGTTGCTCCAAGATATTTTTCTATAAATTTTATCTGTTGAGTAACAGCTGGTTGTGAGATGCCAAGCTTTGCAGAGGCCTTGGAAAAACTTCTCTCACGAACAGTGGTTAAAAAAGTTTCCATTTTTACAAAATCTCTTAGCATATAAATCTCCTCATTTTAGATAAGATAATTTCTAATTATACAATAAAAATATAATATTAGCTTATGTTCTCCGATTGTATCTAGCTATTTATTACCACATATGGGACATTTAATTGTTTTTAAGTTATAATCTTTTTATATTAGAGGAGTGTCATGGAAACAATTCTTAGCGGCCTAAATCCTGCCCAATACGAAGCAGTAACACATATCGATGGCCCATTACTCATCCTTGCTGGAGCAGGAAGCGGAAAGACCAAAACACTCACAACCCGCCTTGCATATCTTATAGGAGTTGTTGGGATTGACCCGGCCAATACCCTCACCCTAACTTTTACCAATAAAGCAGCTTCAGAGATGCGAAATAGAGCTCTAAATCTCATAGGTAACCACGCAAGCTATCCACCTTTGTTATGCACTTTTCATAAATTTGGATTACTTTTTTTAAAATTTCACATAGAAAAATTGGGGAGAAAAAATAGCTTTGTTATCATAGATAGTGATGACAAAAAAAGACTTTTACGCAATATCGCCAAAGAGCACAAAATAGACCTCAATATCTCTTTTCTATCAAGTGAAATCTCAAAATACAAAAATTCTCTTCTAACTCCTGAAGTAGTCACCCAAAAAGCAGAACTTCCCGAATACAAAAAAGCCTCGATTATCTATGAAGCTTACCAACAAAATATTACAGAAAATAATCTAGTCGATTTTGATGATTTACTTATGCTTACCTATGAGATACTTGACAAAAATCCAACTCTTAGAAAAGAGATAAGCAACCGTTATAAATATATCATGGTTGATGAGTACCAAGACACCAATGAGTTGCAATTTAAGCTCCTATCACACCTTGCAAGTGAACACCAAAATCTTTGTGTTGTAGGGGACGATGACCAAAGTATCTATGGATGGAGGGGTGCAAATATCCGCAATATCTTGGATTTTGCCACTATATTTCCAAACACAAAAACTATCAAACTAGAGACAAATTACCGCTCTTTTAGCCCTATACTAGAAGCTGCAAACACCCTCATAGAGCACAACTCTTCAAGGCTTGGCAAAAAACTCAATAGTCACAAGGGTAGTGGCGGAGAGGTAAAGCTGATACACTCTCTAGATGAATCACACGAAGCAAGAACAATCGCCAAAGAGATAAAAGGACTCCTACAAAGTGGAGTCAATCCCAATGAAATAGCAGTTTTGTATCGTATAAATGCACTCTCTAGATCTCTTGAAGAAGGTTTCACGAAAGAGAAGCTTGGATTTAAGCTAATTGGTGGAATGAGGTTTTATGAACGAGCAGAGATCAAAGACATCATCTCCTATTTTAGAGTTTTTGCAAATCCAAATGACGATTTCTCTTTTGTTCGG
>DSAK01000086.1 GCA_011372825.1 Campylobacterota bacterium
GTGCATACTCTCCTATAGTAACTCCACAAACGATAGTGGCATTAGCTCCTACTGAACACCCTTTTTTAAGAAGGGTCTTTTTAAACTCATCGCGGCGAACTATAAAAGCTCGTGGATTGGTTACATTGGTAAACACACAAGAGGGTCCTAAAAATACATCATCTTCTACCTCTACACCCTCATAGATAGAGATATTGTTTTGCACTTTTACGCCATTGCCTATATTTACATTGGGCCCTACTACGCAGTTTTGTCCAAAAGAGCAATTTGCACCTATGTTTGAGCCACTTAAGATATGTGAGAAGTGCCAGATTTTTGTTCCATTTCCGATGGTTACATTATTGTCTATAAAGGAAGAAGGGTGATGGTAAAAGGTTGAAGAGTTTTTATCAAGCATTTCTGCCTCCTTTTACTGTGATTAATTTATTTAACATTTTTTCAATCTCTAGGGATAAATTTAAAATATTTTCTATATTGTTTGCATAACAAAAACTCATTGCTAGTTCTAACTGAGTTTGTAACTCGTATAAAGAACCTAAAGATATTTGTAAAAATCTTACAAATTCTTTATCACTATTTCTACCTCTTCCCTCCGCAATATTACTAGGAATGGACACGGCACATCTTCTTATTTGAGAAGTTAATCCATAAACTTCTTCTTTTGGAAAATCTTTAGTTATCATATAAACTTCTTTTGCAAGATCCATAGCTTTTTGCCATACAACCAAAGTGCGATAACTACTTCCTATTCCTTCACCCTTCACCCTTACCCCTTCACCCTTACCCCTTCACCCTTACAACAAAACGGATGATACTCACCGCTAAGTCCTTGAGGGGTGAGTTTGCGTATAGCTGAAACTATATCTATAGAATTTCTAGCCTCTTCAAGCCCAAATCCACCACCATTTAAGATATGTTCATAGCTTCTTGTATGTAGATTTGTAAACCCTTCACTAAATTCTATCTCTTTGCCATCAACAGTTATACTTCTAAAAGTAGTTTTTCCAGCTGCTTTTACATCTTGAGGGATATAGTCATAGTTTACAGACAAAAACCATCTTACATTGGCGTTTTTAAGTTTCATATATCCCGCATTGGTATTTGCTTGTTTGATATGAACAATATTTTCTTCAATTGGTCCAAATATCCATGAGAGCATATCAAAGAAATGCACCCCAATATTTGAAGCTATTCCACCACTTTTGGCTTCATCACCTTTCCACGATACAAAATACCATTTACCCCTTGAAGTAAGGTATGTCAAATCAATATCATACACTTTATTGGGATTTTGCTCTAACTCTTTTGAGATTTTTTCTTTTAAAGCCCTGATAGATTCATGGAGCCTTAATTGTAAAATGTTATAAACTTTTTTGCCGGTTTCCTCTTCAATCGTTGCGAGATAATCGATATCTTTTGAATCTAATACTAGCGGTTTTTCACAAATTGCATCCGCGCCACTTCTTAATGCAAAGCTTATATGATGTTTGTGTAGATAGTTTGGTGTGGTTATAGCTATATAATCTATTTTCCCTGTTTGCTCTCTTTGCCAAGAGTCAACAAAGCTCTCAAATCTCTCAAACTCTGTAAAAAAATCAGCTTGTGGAAAATTGCTATCCATTATCCCAATACCATCATAAGGATCAAGTGCAACTACGAGTTCATTTCCTGTCTCTTTAATAGCCTTCATATGCCTTGGGGCTATATATCCACTAGCACCTATTAGTGCAAAATTTTTCTTCATATCTATCTTTCCTTTCACCATTCACCTTTCACCATTCACCTTTCACCTTTTATTAAAGCCTCCATGTTGGTTTTTCAACAATTCCTTTTACATCTATGATAATTGGCTCACCATTTGACATACTTTCATAATCTTCTTTAGAGATATTTTTAAATTTATCATGACCAACTGCAACAATAATAGAGCTATATTTTTTGGAACCCAAAGGGAGTTTGTCTAAAAAATTTAATTTTTTAGTCTCTTTATCGCTTTTATCTACCCAATAATCATACACATCTACATGACACTCATACTCTTCAAGCTCTTTAATGATATCTAGTACTTTTGAGTTTCTCATATCAGGGCAGTTTTCTTTGAAAGTAACTCCCAAAACTAAAACATTTGCATTTTTGAGTTTTTTATCCTCTTTTATCATGAGCTTGATTGCTTTATCTGCTATGAGTTTGCTCATCCCATTATTGATCTGTCTTGCACCCAAAATCAGATTTGGCATATATCCTAAACTTTGTGCTTTATGTGTAAGATAGTATGGATCTACTCCTATGCAATGGCCACCTACAAGACCAGGCTTAAATTTGATAAAATTCCATTTTGTTCCAGCAGCTTCTAGAACTGCATTGGTATCAATCCCCATGACATCAAAAATCATTGCAAGTTCATTCATAAGAGCAATATTTACATCTCTTTGAGTGTTTTCTATCACTTTTGCAGCCTCTGCTACTTTGATCGTTGGGGCTAGATGAGTTCCAGCTGTGATGATAGATTTATACAAATCATCTACTTTTTTTGCATTTTTGGGGGTGCTTCCACTTGTAATTTTGAGAATTTTAGTGACAGTATGCTCTTTGTCTCCAGGGTTGATTCGCTCAGGACTGTACCCACAAAAAAAACTTTCATTAAACTTTAGTCCACTAAATTGTTCTAAAATAGGGACACAAACCTCTTCTGTAACACCAGGATAAACAGTACTTTCATAGATAACAATATCGTCTTTTTTCAGTACTTTACCTACTGTTTGGGTCGATTTGATAATAGGAGTTAAATCAGGCTCGTTTGATTCATCTATAGGAGTTGGCACTGTTACGATATAAATATTACACTCTTTTATTTCATCTGCACTAGTAGTAAATCTCATCCCATTAGCAAGAGCTTCTTGTACTTGATGTGTATCAAGCTCCAAAGTTCTATCAAAGCCACTTTGAAGTTCATCAATACGTTTTGGATTTATATCATAACCTATAACTTTGTATTTGCTACTAAATGCATGAGCTAGCGGAAGCCCTACATAACCTAGCCCAATAATACAAATATGCAATTTATCCAAAATAACCCCTAAAGCAAACAAATAAAATATTTATTATATCAAACAGAGAAGAAAAGAGAAGTGCTACCACAAATATCGTGGTAGCTTAGTAGATGTTATGCTAGTTCAGGGATACGAATATTTTGCCCTGGATAAATCAAATCAGCATCTTTAATAACCTCTTGGTTTGCTTCTACAATCAGAGGATATTTCGAGCCATCTTTGTAAAAATCTGTAGCTATTTTCCACAGAGTGTCACCTTTTTGGATTGTATAAAAACGAGGCTCAGGGATAGGGGCGACATTTTCATTTGCTATATGTTCAAGGGTGACTAGTTGGTCTGCGTCTACTTTTGCAATCCCTTCTATGTTACCAGCGATTAAGATAGCCTTTTCGCGTGTAGCTATGTCTTTTGCAACACCAGCTAGTGTTACAGTATCACCATTGACATCGACAACCAATCCTTGGACAGGAAGCTCAGAAAAACTACCTTCTATCTCATCTTTGACTGCTTTAGCGTCGTCACCTTTGCCTAAGATCTTTTTGCCTGCATTTGATAAAAAATCGAAAAAGCCCATTACTTTAATCTCCTTTGAATTGTGATTGAAATATATTATAGAGTATTTTTGTTTAAGAATGGTGAAAATA
>DSAK01000107.1 GCA_011372825.1 Campylobacterota bacterium
GAATAATGATCCATAGACTATCTTTTGCAAAAAAGTCTCTAATGGGTTTGATAGTTTTTGCTAACAAAAGCACAAGCCCCAATACAAATGCGATGTTAAACACATTGCTTCCAAGTACATTAGAGATAGCAATTTCAGGTTTGCCTGAGATACTAGCAATTACACTAGCCCCCATTTCCGGCATACTTGTCCCCAATGCTACAAGTGTTGCGCCGATTATAAACTGTGGGATTGAGAGATGTATAGCTATCTTTTCACTCTGTTTTATAAAAATATCAGCTCCTACGATAAGTGAGGCTATCGAGACTACAAAAAACAATAAATCCATCAATCTTCTCCTTTTGTTCTTTGTATAAGGGTCTTTTGTAATTGAAAAAATGTTGCAAGTTCTTCCTCTTTTGATGCCATTTCACCGTTATCTTTTTCGTGATCAAAGCCTAAAAGATGGAGCATCCCATGTAAAAAAAGAAGTGCAATTTCATCATCAATGCTGTGTCCATGCTCTTTGGCTTGGGAAGTTGCAAAGTCTATTGAAATTACTATGCTTCCAAGTGGCATATGTGCCATTGGAGTCTCAAGTGGAAAGCTAAGTACATCAGTTGGATAATCCTTGCCTCTATGGACTTTGTTGAGATTGCAGATAGTTTCATTGTTTGTGAGTACAACTTCTATCTCATGGATGCTTAGATGGGATGCAATTGTTTCAATCAATTTTGTATCAAAATCGAAATCTATTTGGTTGTCAATAGTTATCATGGTGGAAATTTTACCCAAAATAGTGGTAAACTATGTTAAAAATTTAGGAGAGTTGCTTGAAAAGAAAAGCAGTATGTGTCATCTCAGGAGGAATGGATAGCGCAGTAAGTGCAAAAATAGCTCAAAATGAGGGTTTTGAGGTGATAGGGGTGCATTTTAATTACCTACAGCGAACTGAGAAAAAAGAGCTTGAAGCGTTTTATGAGATAGTAAAGGCTTTGGGGATAGCTGATACCTATGTGATTGATTTACCTTTTTTTGCACAAATAGGGGCTTCGGCACTGACCGATTACGATATAGATGTTCCAATTTCCGGCCTAGGTAATGATGTGCCAATTACCTATGTACCTTTTAGAAACGGTATATTTCTATCAATTGCTACTTCAATTGCTGAAAAAGAGGGGGCAGAAGTTATCTATATCGGGGTCGTCGAGGCAGATGGTAGTGGCTATCCTGACTGCACTAAAAGTTACATCACTCAGATGGAGTATGCTATAAATCAAGGAACCAAAGCTGTTACAAAGATATCTATAAAAACACCTCTTATCATGATGTCAAAAAAAGATATTGTTAAAAAAGCAATAGAGTTAGAAGTGCCACTTCAGGCAACTTGGAGTTGTTACAAAAATGAGACAGTTGCTTGTGGGGTATGTGATAGTTGTCGTTTGAGGCTTCGTGGCTTTAAGGAGGCTGAATTTGATGATTTTATCCCTTATGAATCTACAATCTCTACACAATAACAGACAAAAATAACGGTTTTAAAATTAAAATAGGAGATTATTGATGAAAAAAATACTATTAGGAGCGACTGCATTGTGTGGTGTTGCATTGGCTGATATACATGCGATGCCAACAGTCACTGATGTTGAGGGTCGTTATGCAAATAATGTCAACGTGGAGGCTTCTGATACACTTAAGCAAAGTATAGGGATAGGATTTGCAAATACAACCGGCAATACAAAAGCTACCAACCTAAATGCAAGATATGGCGCTAGTTATACAACATTGGGATGGAGAAACCAAGCACTCAAATGGGCATTTGATGCTTCTATTTTTTTAACTCGTGATGACGACTCTACAACAAATGAAGAGTATGTAGCAATGTTGGGTGCAGAGCAATATATTGCAAATGGGTGGTATGGTTATGGGGCTACCAATTGGTTGCGAAATAAATTCCGAAACTATAACAACAAATGGAGTATTGGCGCTGGAGTTGGAAAAGTGATATTTGACGATGGAAAACACTCATTGAGTGGTAAATTTGGTGGAGCAAACAACATAGAAGACTACTCTAATGCTCAAGCTGATGAGAAGTTTGCGTCACTAAATCAATATCTAGAGTATAACAACAAACTTAATGCTTCAAGTAATCTCTATGTAAAATTGGGTGCAATGCAAAATCTAGATAATTTTAGTAAGGATTATGAGTTTTTGGGTGTTGTTGGTGTAAATGTTTCTCTTAGCGATACGTTATATCTCAAAGTTGAGCAAGAGGTAGCATATGATGCTTTACCACCAGTTGGGTTTGATAAAACAGATACAAAAACTATCGTATCTTTAGGATATAAATTTTAATATTTAGAGAGATAGTATTTGAGGGTATATCTCATGTCCTCATCTAGCTCCAAACTTTTTAACATCCACTCAAGATATCCTCTTTCTTCTTGAGCGATATCTTCTATTTGTCTATTTTTGTATTTTCCAAATTTAAAGTTCTTAATAAGCACAGGTGTATTTGTCAATTCTACTAGTTTTTCGGTAGGGTTTATCGTGTCATTCTCTGCCTTGATTGTTTCAACTAAATGTGCAAAGAGAAGTTTCATGATGAGTACATCACCTATGGCATCGTGTGCTTTTATGGTGATTTTGTGTTTTTTGGCTTCACTATCTTCTAGCTTATAAAGCCCAAGGGAATATCTGAGGTATTGTAGGGCATGGGAATTTTCATCAGGCAAGAGATGCTTTGCGCATCTTAGTGTATCTATGAGGGTATATTGGTTTTTGAAACCCTCTTTTTGGAGCATAGATAAGTCAAACTTAATATTGTGGGCTATAAGAAAGTTGTCGCTGGTATTGTATCTATTGAGTATTTCATAGAATTTGCTCTTTGAAAAAGGTGGTTTACCCTCAATCATTTCCGGGGTTATATGATGTACGGCCATTGCTTCTATGCTAATTGGAGTATCGGTACTACAAAGCTCATCAAAAGGCTTAGATTCCCCTTTGTCATCGTTGAGGATTTCACTAATATTACAAAGCTCATCAAAAAGCCCAAATTGCTTTTTGCAATCGATGAGGATTCCACCAACTTGAATAATTCTATCTTTGGGTTGATTCCCTGTTGTTTCTGTATCAAAAAATAAATATTTTGCCATCTTTTCCCTTGTTTGTTTCAAATGATAGCTAAAAACCTCTAAATTAGAAGAGAGATTTTGGATTAGTTGTTGTATAATCGATACCTATTTTATAAGCAAAGTGCGAAGATATGGATGAGATACTAATAGAGCATATGATGAACCCAAAAAACTATGGGCAAATGGAAGATAGTAACGCCCAAGGAATAGGGAAAAATCCAAGCAATGGTGAAAAGGTGATTGTCTATTTGCGTATCGCAAATGGAGCAATTGAAGATATAGCATTTCAAGCTATAGGGTGTATGACAACGATAATTGCTGGTTCGATTATCACCTCAGAAGCAAAAGGGCTTGTTCTTGATAGAGCGTATGATTTAGTCGCTACTACTTTGGGTTTGTTAGATACTGTGCCACCTCAAGAGGCTGCTTGTTCTGAGATGGTAGCATTAGCCTTGCAAGCTGCACTTGATACAAACAAACAAAGAGAGCTTGATAGCTCATTTCCTATGATAAGTTATCACATTTCTCAAAACTGCGTACCACAA
>DSAK01000017.1 GCA_011372825.1 Campylobacterota bacterium
CAAGCGTAGCCATAAGGAGCTTTGCTCTGTTGGCGTTACATCAGTGTTGTCTGAGGCGAATGCCGAAGCTTTAGTGCCTCAGCGGCAAGCGTAGCCATAAGGAGCTTTGCTCTGTTGGCGTTATATCAAATAGAAAGGAAATAAAATGGGAAAAGTATTAGGAATAGACTTAGGAACAACAAACTCAGCAATGGCTATTTATGACCATGGTGAGGCCAAAATCATAGCAAACAAAGAGGGGAAAAATACAACTCCTTCAGTAGTAGCCTTTACTGATAAAGGTGAAGTGCTTGTAGGTGAATCAGCTAAAAGACAAGCAGTAACCAATCCAGAAAAAACTATATATTCTATAAAAAGAATTATGGGTCTTATGTGTGACGAGCCAAAAGCAAATGAGGCAAAAACTAGATTGCCATACAATGTTGTTGATAGAAATGGTGCTTGTGCTATAGAAGTGGCAGGCAAGACATATACTCCTCAAGAGATTTCAGCAAAAGTTTTAATGAAACTCAAAGAAGACGCAGAGGCATTTTTGGGTGAGAAGATTACTGATGCAGTTATTACTGTACCGGCATATTTCAATGATGCTCAAAGAAAAGCTACAAAAGAAGCAGGGATAATTGCAGGTCTTAATGTGCTAAGAATTATCAATGAGCCTACGTCAGCAGCTCTTTCATATGGACTTGACAAGAAAAATTCAGAGCAGATAGTGGTTTATGATTTGGGCGGAGGTACATTTGATGTCACGACTTTGGAGACAGGCGATAATGTTGTAGAGGTAATGGCCACTGGCGGAGATGCATTTTTGGGTGGCGATGATTTTGACAATAGATTGATTGATTTTGTCGCTAATGAATTTAAAAATGAAAATGGGGTTGACCTCAAAAGTGACATTATGGCACTTCAACGCCTTAAAGATGCTGCAGAGAATGCCAAAAAAGAGCTTTCATCAGCAACTGAAACAGAGATAAATTTACCATTTATAACTGCCGATGCAAGTGGTCCAAAACACTTAGTAACCAAGATTACAAGAGCTAAATTCGAATCACTCATTTCAGATCTTGTAGCAAGCACTATAATAACTATAGAGACAGTTTTAAAAGATGCAGGATTAAAGTCATCTGATGTGACTGAAGTTGTAATGGTTGGTGGTTCTACGCGTGTACCACTTGTGCAAGAAGAGGTCAAAAAGTTCTTCGGTAAAGAGCTAAATAAATCTGTAAATCCAGATGAAGTTGTAGCACTCGGTGCTGCTGTACAAGGTGGAGTATTGGCAGGAGATGTCAAAGATGTATTGCTCTTAGATGTAACTCCACTAAGCCTTGGGATTGAGACTTTGGGTGGTGTGACAACAAAAGTTATCGAAAAAGGGACAACCATACCAGCTAAAAAATCGCAAGTATTCTCAACTGCTGAAGATAATCAACCAGCAGTAAGTATCCATGTATTGCAAGGGGAGAGAGAGTTTGCAAAAGATAATAAATCTTTGGGCATGTTTGAACTTAGAGATATCCCTGCGGCTCCTAGAGGTGTGCCTCAAATAGAAGTGACATTTGATATAGATGCCAATGGAATTTTGACAGTTTCAGCACAAGATAAAGGTACTGGTAAATCTCAAGAGATTAAAATCACAGGTTCAAGCGGACTTAGTGATGAAGAGATAGCCAAAATGGTTGCTGATGCTGAAGCTCACAAAGCTGAAGATGAGGAGAGAAAAGCATTGGTTGAGTTGAAAAATCAAGCCGATACACTCATCCATCAAACGAGAAAATCACTAGCTGAGCTTGGTGAGAATTTTGATGCAACTGAAAAAGCAGGGATTGAGAGTGCTATAGAAGAGCTTGAAGCGGTTCTTAAAAATGAGAACTCTACAAAAGAAGAGATTGAGGAAAAAGTCAAAAACCTCACAGAAAAAAGTCATAAACTAGCTGAAGCACTCTATGCAAAAGAGCAAAACAAAGGTGACAATAAAAAAGTCGATGATGATGTCATTGACGCAGAAGTAGAGTAAGTATATAAAAATAGCACTACTTGTTTGGGACAAGTAGTGCTTGGTATTGTGCTATAATTATACACAAATGCGATCACAAGGAATTTATCATGAGACAAATAAAACAATGCAAAACACTACAAGAAGCACGAGAAGAGATAGACAAATTGGATTATGATATAGTATCTTTGATCGCAATGCGAAATGAATATATCAAGCAAATAGCACATTTTAAAAACAGCATAGATGAGATAAAAGCACAAGATAGAATCGATGATATCATTTCACGAGTAAGAGCCCAAGCAATCTCTCTTGGACTCTCTCCTAATCTTATCAATGACCTTTATTTGCAAATGATTGATACTATGGTCGAGAGTGAGATAGCAGAGTTTAAAAACGCAAAAAGTCTATAATCATTTCATGATATGGCATGTTTTAGTCAACTATTGTTTGTCTTGCTAAGTCATGCAAGCAAAAGTCTCCCCCCTTTGATATCTGTATTTTCATTAATTTCTCTAACAAACAGTTGGAGTATCTTTTGTTGTCATTAAATTGCTGTATATAATTTCCTAAAATTTAAAAATTGTCTCGATTTAGATCAAATATGAAACTATAGCGATCTTCATCATGAAGCAACACTTGAACACTTATTTGCCTCGTGTTTGCTTCATGCGACTCTCTAGTTTGAGTAGCAACATTTTTTACTATTTTTATGATATGCAATTTCGAATCAAAATATCATATGTAATTATTTGGACTTAGCAATATTTATTAGTCATCATCTTTGTCGCTACCAACTACCGCCCTAACAGTACTTCCTGTTACATCGATGACAGCTCCTGCTGTTGCACCTACAACTTTTATAGGAGCCGTTACAACTTGTGTACAACCACTAAGTGACAATACCGCTACTATAGTGATGATGAGATTTTTATACATAAAATGCCTTTAGTTTGTAGATTTAAAAATATGAAAAATTATATAGAAAAATAATAAAACTAAATCAATCCCCCAAAGGGGTTAGGTTTAGCAACCTGTATTGATTTTGAGTATTGTATAAAGAAGACACATCTTAAAAATGCCAGTAGCAAGAGGCACTAGCGAGATGATACCAAGCAATAAACTGCCCTGCAAGATTGCAATAATTAGTAAGATTACCCCAATTATGATACGAATCATTCTATCTGTTTTTCCAACATTGCATGTCATGTTTAGCTCCTTGAGATTATATTGCTTTATCATTATACCATAATTTTTAATATTCTTTAAAATTATTTTTATACTAGGGTGTACGATCAAGAAATGTTGCAATCTCATCGATATTGTTAGTATGTAAAAAGCATTTTTGCTCATTGCAAAGTGACCATTTCTCATCCAAAGAGGTACCCGCTAGAACAAAGGGGTAGCGAAAAGAGAGTTTCTGTTGTTTTGATGCTTCAAGGGGAGTTTTGAGTTGATAAAAACCATACAATAACTCCATGACAACCAATGCTAGTTTAGGGCTAGATATAGGTTGTCTCATCACATCATAAGATACCATTTGGAGTGAATCAAATACGATATGTAGATACTCTTGCTGCTGGAGTGAATGTAGTTTGAGTAGTGCCTCTAACATGACAGACAGACTAGAAGGATAGGAGCTATCGTATATGTC
>DSAK01000108.1 GCA_011372825.1 Campylobacterota bacterium
GCAAAGTATCAAACAAGGAGCCTCTTATGATAGATTTTGATGCTCTTGTTGTTTTGATATTGGGTATCTCTAGTAACTTCCCTTTAAAGCGACCAGCGATAATTTGTGTTGAAAAAGATTTTGCATGTTTCATCTAAAAATTGTAGCGAAATTCTAGTAAAAATGTGTTGCACACTCATCTTAAAAAGAGATGATTCCTTGCAGTGTATTGAGAAGTTGAGATTCTGGTCTTGTTTGTGGAAGTTCTTTGCCAGGCTCAGTTGTAGTAATGATAGTGCGAGCAGTTATGAGCTTGCTGAAATCATATTGTCTAACACCCCAATATGTGTGCATAATCACAGGCTCATTATTATAAGAACCTAGATACAAGACGATGTGTCCAGGGACATAAAGCATGGAGCGAAAAGGGAGAGCATGTTTTAAGATAGCTTGTTTTTTTGCTTCAGGTGATAAGTGTCCGATAGGTATATAGGTTCCATTTTTTGCCTGTTCTCTTGAATTTCTATCAAGAAAGATACCAAATGGTGCAAAAAAATCACGCGTTGTAGCGGAGCAATCGCGAGTTTCATAACACTCACCCCACCCATAAGGCTCACCATAAAACTCTTTGGCAATTTTACCAACATTTTTTGGGGTAAAAGGGAGAGGTTTTGCAGCCATTATCTCCCCATCGGTAGATTTGGCGTATCTAACCTTTGCGTAGCCATTTGACTGTTTTGTCCCAAAAAGATAACCCTCTTTGGTGTAAGGAAACAAGGTACCTAGTTTTACAAGAGAAATTGATTTTTTGCTTTCAAAGAGTCGCAAATTATCACGAATAGCTATCGCATATGAGCCATTTTGAAATGTTCGTTGAAATTTTTCATCAACAAAAGCGATATCCTCCATAGGTAGCCATCCAAATGCATATGCTCCATGGACAAAAGCCCATTTTTTGTCTTTGGAGAAATGTGAGATATATAGCGGCATATTGATAGGATAGGCACTATTTTGGTTGTAATCAAAAGGGAATCCTTCACCTGTTTGCCTAGGGTCGCGATAGAATGATTCTTGTATTGGAAAGGCCTTGAGATCTGTTCGTCTGATTGTTATCGCTTTGGCTTTTATGGTATCGTACTGATCCATTTGTGCATTAGTTATCCACTTTTCATATGTTTTTTTCGGAATCTCTTTGCCAAAGATTGTATAGATTGGTTTTTTTCTTACAAAACGGGTCTCCCATCCCAAATTTTCAGGTGATATTTCAAGCCTCTGCCATTTCCATGGTGCAAAATAGCGATCGTTGTAGTTAGTGTCTAGTTGTTTTTGTCTCTCTTTTGAAAAAGGGATGATTTGTGGAGCATAATAAGATGGGTCTTGAGGTATATCTCTCATATCAGCAACGCTATTATTTGGTAGATTATCTATCTTGCTTGGAGCCCTTTTATCAGGCTTGAGGTAGTAGTCTCCATGTGAAATAACTACTGCTATTGAGATTAAAAACAACCATTTTATGCTATTCATGTAAAAACCTATTCTTTTTTGATATTATACGGATAGTTGATTAACCATAAGTGTATAACATGTAGTTTCTATAAAAATAGGTGATTTGATGGCATATGATTTAAAAGACAAGGTAGTTATAGCTATCTCTTCGAGGGCACTTTTTGATCTCGAAAAAGAGAATTCGATTTTTGATGAAAGTGGGCTCCAAGCCTATTATGAATATCAACTTGACCACCAAAAAGACCCATTAGAGGTTGGAACTGCTTACCGCTTTGTCCGTAATCTGTTAGCAATCAACAAAAAATTTGATGACAATCTAGTTGAGGTTATCATATTGTCCCGAAACAATGCAGCAACAGGACTTAGGATAGGGAGAAGCTTAGAGCATTATGGTCTTAATATAGAGCGTTCAGGATGGACTGCTGGAACACCTGTGGCAAAGTATCTTGAAGCCTTTAAGGTCGATTTGTTTCTTTCTGCTAATTGTGAAGATGTAAATGCAGCAGTTCAAGCTGGTGTAGCAGCAGCTACTATACTGCCCCATAAGTCTCAAATCCAATCAAAGAGTGAGTTGGTAAAGATAGCTTTTGATGGAGATGCGGTAATATTTGGGAATGAGAGTGAAAAGATATATCAAACCCAAGGGCTTGAAGCATTTTTAAAGCACGAAAGGGAGAATGCAAAAAACCCTCTCTCAAAAGGGCCTTTTTTTAAATTCCTCAAAGTAATCTCAAATATACAAAATCGTTTTGATATAGAGAGCTCACCTATACGAACTGCATTGGTTACTGCTAGAAATTTCTCCACTCACGAGAGGGTATTAAGGACTCTTGATATATGGGGTGTACGGGTTGATGAGGCATTTTTTCAAGGAGGAGTAAGTAAGCATGAGGTGGTAGAAGCATTTGGTGCTGATATATTTTTTGATGACCAAGATGCGCACTTGCATCAAACATCTATCAAAACCCCAAGTGCAAAAGTACCATTTGGTAATTAATCAATTTGCCCATAAAAAGGGGAGACCCCGATCCCAAAAGCCTCAGATAATTTGAGTCTATCGCCTTGAAGTTTAGCAGTAGTATCACAAGGCAAATTCCTGAGTAAACTTACGGCATCTAAATCAACCATGGTGATTACATCTGAAGCAGCCGAAGTCAAATGTAATGCCGCAGCTATACCAACAGGACCCTCTAGCATGCATCCAATCATACATTTTGCCCCAAATTGACGAGCTATATCGGCTATCTCTAGCCCTTTTGATATTCCACCACATTTTGCTAGTTTGATATTGAGATAGTCTGCAATATTGTTTTCTAAGATATAGAGTGCTTGAGCTGGACTAAAGAGTGATTCATCTGCTAAAAGTGGTGTTTGGATATGAGTTTTGATATATTTAAGCCCATTTAAATCATGAGCTGCTACAGGTTGCTCTATGAATTGTGCGGTGATTCCCATATCTTCTATCTTGTTCATTATCTCAACGCACTCTTTTGGACTCCATGCTTGATTTGCATCGAGTCTCAATATCGCTTGTGTGCCAATGGTTTTGTGTATCTCTGTGATTGTAGTTAGACTCTCTTTTTTGCCTAGTTTTATTTTGAGTATTTTATAACCATCATTGATGGCATCTAAGCTATCTTGAATCATTATGTCAATAGGATTGAGACTAATTGTAATATCACTTTGAAAAGTGGTCTCTTTGCCACCTAGATATTGAAATAAAGGCAGCGTTTCTTGTTTGGCAAACAAATCATATAGTGCCATTTCTAAAGCTGATTTTGCAGTTGTATTGCCGATGATAGAGTTGTGGATCGTCTTTAGCAAAGTTGGGATATCATCTATGTTTTGACCAACAAGTAGGGGGGTTATATGTGTTATGGCACCTTTTATTGAGCCTATTGTTTCACCCGTGATAGCAGGAGTCGGTGCTGCTTCACCATAACCTTTGCTTCCATCATCGCAAGTGATGATAACTATCATATCCTCTAGTGTGTTTACACTGCGAAGTGCTGTTTTAAATGGTTTTTTAAGCGGTGCTCGCAAAAGAGCTGTCTGTATAGAAACGATTTTCATCTCTTCTCTTTTTGGCTCAATTCTAGCA
>DSAK01000174.1 GCA_011372825.1 Campylobacterota bacterium
AAAAGGCAACTCTTTATAACCGACCTTGATCACACACTTCTGAAAAGTAACCAAAGTATAAGCAACTTCACAACAACAGTATGGAATAGTCTCTCACTAAATGCTCTTCTTGGTGTCGCAACGGCTAGAAGTTTTCATAAAGTGCAAGAGTTTTTACAAAATTTGCGATTGAATTCACCTCTTATTTTACTCGATGGAGCGATGATAACAACCCCAAAAAAAGAGATAATCGCCCTTTATACTATCGATAAAGCACTAGGAGATAGCGTAATCGAACAAGGTGTCAAATTGGGGATATACCCTTTTGTAGTCGGACTCAACAAAGATAACTTCAATGAGATTTTTTGGTATCCAAAGATATGCAATGAACACCAAAAATGTGTCCTCGATGGATACAAAAATGACCCTAGATTGGCTCTAAAAAACCCCATTGAGGCTATGGAGTCGACCCTCAAGATTGTATATTTTGGCTCTTATGAATTACTCTCCGTGCTAACAAAACACCTAAAAGCACAATTTGCAAATACACTTGAATACAAGCTCTCTCCAGAAAAATACTACAACGGATGGTTTTTGACGATACTACATCCCATGGGAGATAAATCTCATGCTATAAAAACTGTCGCTTCCTATATCGACTTGCCTATTGAAAATATCACTGTTTTTGGTGATAGTATCAATGACATAGGTATGTTTGGCTGTGCGGGGAAATCTGTTGCAGTTGCAAATGCACTAGATGAAGTAAAGGAGGCTGCTAGTGAGGTTTTACCGCATACAAACGATCAAGATGGGGTGGCACACTATCTTGCGAGATTCCTCTAAGAGAAAATCGGTTATACTTCATGAAAATATTATCAAGGATTTATAAATGAAATACCGACTTATTGTTGCTTGTTTTGTTGCATTGGGGTTTGGTGGATGCATAAGCCCATGGATTCCTAGTCCCTCTACAGTTGCACTTGAAGGTGAAACAAAAGCCGATGAGATACTAGCTAGTGACACTATCGACGCTATAAAAAGACATGCTGCATCGAACAATTGTAATCAAATTTCAAAAATCGAAGCGAAAGTACTTAAAGTACATTCATCGCAACCAGATAGATACAAAATCGAAGAGCTATGGAGTGCTTCTGGGTGTGAACAAACATTTGATTACAATGTACTATTCACTTCAAGTGAAAATGGTGGCACCACATACACACTCAAGCCACTATAATCGTTTGAGTAGGTTATCTACATAAGCAAGTCTTTGTGGTGTCCCTATATCAAACCACCTTCCATGATATATCTCTCCACTAATAAACCTCTTTTTAGCAAGTGTGCTTCGGATAAGCTCTCCTAGCCCTCGCCTTCCATACTCTAAGTCTTGAAACAATTGCACCGAATAGTATCCGATGCCTGAAAAAGTGTAAGTTTTCTCTTGTGCCAAACAAACACTACCCTCATCAAAAGAAAAATCACCTTTTTTATTGTGTGGTGGATTTGGAACTAGCACCAAATGAGCCAAAGCATTATCTGGCAAAATAAAAGAAGGATCGAAATTATAATCACACCAAATATCACCATTTACAACCAAAAAACTACCCTCGCCTAAGAGTGGCAAAGCCTTGATTATCCCTCCTGCACTCTCTAAGGCACCCTCAATGCGCTCATCAGAGTAAAGAATCTCAACCCCCCACTTTGAACCATCCCCTATGGTTTTGACTATCTCATTTGCCAAATAAGCTATATTGATAACTATTTTATTAAAACCTGCTAAAGCTAGATTTTGGATATGCCACACCAAAAGAGGTTTGCCACCGACTTGAAGTAATGGCTTTGGTATGGTATCACTCAAAGGTCTCATCCTCTCCCCTCTGCCTGCTGCTAAAATCATCGCTACCATGTCTATTTCAAATCTCCCCAATGTTTAGCAATCCCTACAGAACACACAAGTGGCACATCAAGCTGCCATATATTTTCCATGGCATACGCAAATCTTTTTGCTATAGCTTTGGCTTGCTCATCTTGTATTTCAAATATCAATTCGTCATGGATTTGTAGTAGTAATCTAGCTGGCAAATCCTCCTCGATAATTGTATTATCGATTTGGTTCATCGCCATTTTGATCAAATCAGCAGCACTCCCTTGGAATACCGTATTTACCCCTTCACGCAGATAAGCTGCTTTTTCCATACCATTGCCATTTTCATAATCAAAAAATCTTCTCCGTTTCAATAAAGTCTCAACATACCCTTGTTGCTTCACTTGCTCTTGAATCGACTCCAAAAAATGTTTTACAGTCGGAAAAGATGAAAAATAATTTGCTATGATATCTTTTGCCTCTTGCATGCTCACATCAAGTTCTGCTGATAGTTTCTTAGGACCCATCCCATAGAGGAGTCCAAAGTTTATCGATTTGGCGATATTTCTTTTGGTATCGGCTTGCTCTTCACCAAAAAGCCTCACAGCAGTTGCACGGTGGATATCTTCCTTGTTTTCAAATGCTTCAAGCAAAGCTTTGTCTTTTGAGAAATGCGCTAAAAGCCTTAATTCAATCTGTGAGTAATCTATGCTAACTAAGCGATGTCCCTCTTTTGCAACAAAAGCTTGCCGAATCTCCCTACCTAATTGTGTTCTTGCTGGTATATTTTGGAGGTTTGGATCTTTTGAGCTAAGTCTCCCTGTAGCTGTTCCTGTTTGCAAAAAGGAGGTATGTATGCGGTGATTGGAATCAAGCGATGCAAGAGCGTACAAAGGCTCAGCATAAGTAGAGAGTAACTTGTGGTATTCGCGGTACAAAAGCACCTTTGGTATCACACTATGCTCATCTTTGAGTCCTTGAAGTACTTGTTCGTTGGTACTGTATCCCGTTTTTGTTTTTTTGCCACCTTTGAGACCTAAATGCGTAAACAACACATTGCCTAGCTGCTGGGGTGAACGGATATTAAATTCTGTTCCGCACAAATCGTAAATCTCTTCAGTGAGCTGATGGAGAGTTTGGCTCAATTTCTCCTTCAATGCCTCAAAATAATCCAAATCGATTTTTATGCCCGCTTGCTCCATACGAATCAACACATTGATAAATGGATACTCTATATTTTTTACCTCCTCTAGCAACCCATCTAATGATGCTAAAGAGATTTTTTTAAGCAAAGCACCATGCAAAAGATAAGTCATCCACGCATCTTCACTCGCATAAAAAGATGCCTCCTCTATACTTACTGATGCAAAATTCTCCCCTTTTTTTACGATATCACCAAAAGAGCGCATCTCATAATCAAAAAATTGTTTTGCCAATGCATCAAGCCCAACTCTCTGAGAAGGGTTACTAAGCCATGCAAGAATCATAGTATCATCATAAGGCAAAAGTGGCTCAAATCCATAGCGATTATACAAAAGAGACAAATCAAACTTGATATTTTGACCTACCACTTTAGATGAAAATATCTTTTTGATAGCTTCAAGCGCTTCAGACAACTCTATCTGTTTTCCTACCCCTAGATACTGATGTCCAACTGGCACATAATAAGCAACATCAGCATCAAAACAAAAACTAAATCCAACCAAAGAGGCAGTTTTTGTATCAAGAC
>DSAK01000164.1 GCA_011372825.1 Campylobacterota bacterium
GCTCAAACACAAAGATCACTAGAAAATTTTGAGATCGGAAACGAAAAAATGCCACGAGAAGTTATCTATGGTTTTGCCAATCTAAAAAAAGCGTGTGCATTGGTAAACTATGAGCTAGGTAGGCTAGATGAACAAAAAAAAGTCGCTATTTCAAAAGCTTGTGAGTCTGTACTAGCTGGTGAACTTGATGATGAGTTTCCACTTGTGGTTTGGCAGACAGGCTCTGGCACACAATCGAATATGAACATGAATGAAGTTGTTGCCCATAAGGCCATAGAGATATTGGGCGGAGATTTTGCAAAAGATAAATTAGTCCATCCTAATGACGATGTAAACAAAGGGCAAAGCTCAAACGATACTTATCCAACAGCTATGAGAATAGCAGAAGTTGTAGCAGTTGTTGATGATTTGATTCCTGCGATAAACCAACTAAAAAATACTCTTGAAGCAAAATCAAAATCATTTGAATCGATAGTCAAGATAGGACGTACCCACTTGCAAGATGCGACACCCTTAACCTTAGGTCAGGAGCTAGGAGGGTATGTTGCGATGCTTGATGCTAATCTGAAACAAATTGATGACGCACTGGTTTATTGTAAAGAGCTTGCTATCGGTGGTACTGCAGTTGGTACGGGACTCAATTCTCATCCAGAATTTTCATTGCGAGTAGCGCAAAGTCTCAATAATTTTATGCCAAAGAATTATGGTTTTGTGTCGCAACCAAACAAATTTCACGCCCTAACAGGTCACGATGCTGAAGTAGTCTTAAGCGGTGCACTCAAAGCACTTGCTGCAAATCTCATGAAGATAGCAAATGATATTAGATGGTTAGCAAGTGGGCCTAGGTGTGGAATAGGTGAGATTACAATTCCTGAAAATGAACCTGGAAGTTCGATTATGCCTGGTAAAGTCAATCCAACTCAAGCTGAAGCAATGACAATGGTTGCTGTGCAAGTGATGGGCAATGATGCAACTGTAGGGTTTGCTGCTAGTCAAGGCAATTTTGAGCTAAATGTATTTAAACCAGTGATTGCATACAATATACTCCAGTCTATTAAGCTCTTGGCTGATGCGATGCGAAGTTTTGATAAAAATTGTGCCGTTGGTATAGAGCCAGTGAGAGAAAAAATAGATGGATATCTCCATAACTCTCTTATGCTAGTTACAGCACTCAACCCATATATTGGATATGAAAAAGCGGCACTTATAGCAAAAACTGCATATAAAAATGGGACAACTCTCAGGGAAGAAGCGATATCTTTGGGATTGTTAAGTGGCGAAGAGTTTGACAAATATGTCAAACCAGAAGAGATGATATCTCCAAAAGCGTAACTTTTTTTCACTTGTTGTTAATAGAAATTGGTAACAAATGAGTATTTTGTCTGTTTTTAAGATATCTAGATGTGTAAAATAGTATCATTTGGTCAAAAGTAACTGATTGTCAAAACGGTGTTTAGCTTAAATTAGTCATACCCGTTTTATAATTTTTATTGTTCATTCTAAAAGGAGTTTTCATGAATATCCATGAGTATCAAGCAAAACAGATTTTTGCCAAATATGGCGTCCCAACTCCAAGGGGCATTGTGGCAAATACCCCATCTCAAGCAGTAAAAAATGCACATGAACTTGGAGGCAATATTTGGGTTGTAAAAGCTCAAATACATGCTGGTGGTAGAGGTCTTGGAGGTGGTGTTAAGCTAGCAAAAAGCATAGAAGAAGTTGAGAGTTTAGCAAGTGAAATTTTAGGGATGACGCTAGTTACTCACCAAACTGGACCTGAGGGTAAATTAGTTCATAAGGTTTATATCGAAGAGGGAGCTGATATCAAGGATGAGCTTTATTTAGGCGTAGTGTTAGATCGTGCTAAAGAGATGCCTGTCATAATAGCAAGTACTGAAGGTGGTATGGCTATTGAGGATGTTGCACGCGATACTCCAGAAAAAATCATCAAAATTTCCGTTGATCCAACTATCGGATTTAGCGGATTTCATGGTAGAGAGTTGGTATTTGGATTAGGTATCACTGATTCAAATGAGCAGAAAAAATTTATCTCTTTAGCGTCAAAACTTTATCAACTTTATATGGAAACAGATGCAGAAATAATAGAGATAAACCCACTTATTAAAACGGGAAGTGGTGATTTCTTGGCGCTAGATGGAAAAATGGGATTTGATGATAGCGCCTTATACCGTCATCAAGACATAGAAGATATGAGAGATATTAGTGAAGAGGATCCTGACGAGAGAGAGGCAAGTCAATATGGTCTTAGTTATGTCTCATTGGATGGTGAGATTGGATGTATGGTTAATGGTGCGGGACTTGCTATGGGGACTATGGATACTATCAATTACATGGGTGGAACACCTGCAAACTTCCTTGATGTTGGCGGCAAAGCAAATGCACAAACTGTAGCAAAAGGTTTTGAGATAATTTTAAAAAACCCAAATGTAAAAGCAATTTTTGTTAATATTTTTGGTGGAATAGTCAGGTGTGATAGGATAGCAGAGGGTATCTTGGAGGCGACAAAAATAGTCAATGTGGATGTTCCGGTGGTTGTAAGGCTTGATGGGACAAATGCTCCAGAAGCTGCTGAGATACTCAAAAATGCAAATATTAAAAATATAATTACGGCAACTGACCTTGCTGATGGTGCTGCAAAAGCAGTTAAAGCTGCGTCTGAAGCATAAGAAGGAGAGAATATGTCAATACTTGTCAATAAAAGTACAAAAGTTATAGTCCAAGGATTTACCGGCAAAGAGGGCTCTTTTCATGCTGAGCAGTGCATTGCTTATGGGACAAATATCGTTGGAGGTGTCACTCCAAACAAAGGAGGTGCAGAGCATTTAGGTAAGCCAGTGTTCAATACAGTCAAAGAGGCAGTTAGGGCTACAAGTGCAACTGTATCGATGATATTTGTTCCACCAGCGTTTGTTGCAGATGCTGTAATGGAGGCTGCTGATGCTGGTATTGAATTGGCTGTCATTATCACAGAAGGTGCTCCTGTTCGTGACATGCAGATGGCAAAAGCGTATGCTGTGAAAAAGAAGATGAAGACTATCGGACCAAACTGCCCAGGGATTATAACGGCAGAAGAGTGCAAGATAGGAATTATGCCTGGAAATATTTTCAAAAAAGGTACCGTTGGACTCATATCAAAATCCGGAACTCTTACTTATGAGGGTGCAAATCAAGTATGTAACGAGGGTCTTGGCATCTCAACTGCTGTAGGAATAGGCGGAGATCCGATTATTGGTTTGAGCTACAAACAGTTACTCCCTATGTTTGAGGCTGATCCAGCCACTGAGGCAATCGTCATGATAGGTGAGATAGGTGGAGATTTAGAGATTCAAGCGGCAGCATTTATCAAAGAGCATATCACTAAACCAGTTGTTGCATTTATTGCAGGACAAACTGCACCAGCTGGAAAACGGATGGGTCATGCTGGAGCGATAATAAGTGGTGGAGCAGGGACTGCAAAAGAGAAGATGGAAGCATTAGAGGCAGCTGGAGTTAGAGTGGTAGTCAGTCCAGCAGATATTGGTAAAGCAGTCAAA
>DSAK01000189.1 GCA_011372825.1 Campylobacterota bacterium
CCAAGCACAGCAATGATTTTACGGGTGAGATTCTACCCTTTGTCAAAATGCTTAACTCAAAAGTAGCCTATGCAAGCTCTAGAAGTAGTGGTGGTGGAAAGCTAGTAAATCAAGCCTTTGTGGATATGATGAGTTCTTGTATTAATCAGGTGGACTCAAAAGAAAAATTAGATGTATTTAAACTTTTTTTTGAAGCGGTTATAGGATTTCATAATAGCTTAGAAGGGAGAAATTAGTATGGAAATTGTAAGCATAAAGGGACAAATAGAGCTTCTTAGTGGACTTCATATTGGCGGTGGCGATGATACGATGAAAATTGGTGGCATAGATAATGGCGTCATAAAAGATATCAACACAGATAAGCCCTATATTCCAGGTAGCTCCCTCAAAGGAAAGATGAGAAGCTTGTTAGAGTGGAATATCGGCGTGGTGGGAATCGGAAAAGGCGATCCTTTTCATTCAGGACTCTTAAAAGACCTTGAAGGTACTCAAAAAACAAAGGCGCTCAATCTTTTAAAACTTTTTGGAAATGGACAAACCGATGATAAGTTTCGTGAAATCACTCGTATTAGTGTTGGGGATTGTTTTCTCTCTAAAGAGACAATAGATAGAGGGCTAAAATATAGTGAAGCCAAACATGAAAATAGTATCAATAGACTAACTGGCAAAGCAAACCCTAGACAAACCGAAAGAGTTCCGGCGGGGGTGAAATTTGACTTTGATATTAGAGTTAAAATCCTTGAAGAAGATAATGAGAAAGAGTTAATTTCTATGGTTGAAAAAGGACTCAAATTAGTGAAAGATGACTACCTTGGCGGATGTGGATCTCGCGGATATGGAAGAGTGAAAATTAATATATTGGAAATAGAGAAATTGTGAGGATCAATATATGAAACTTTATAAGACTACCATAACCCCTGTATCCAACTTTGCCACAAAACTCAAGGGCGATACCCTCTTTGGTCAGACATGTTGGGCTATTAGATTTAAATTTGGTCAAGATCGTCTAAAAGAGCTACTAGATAAGTATGATAAAAGCCCATTTTTAGTGGTCTCCGATCCCTTCGCGAAAGGATACTTGCCAAAACCGGTGATGCCAAGCTTCTATTTGGGTGAAGATAGCTTAAAGAAAAAAGAGAATCGAAAAAAGATATGGCTAACCCCTGAGCAGCTACGCCAAGGGGATTTTGCCAACGCAAAAAGATCTGAATATATTAAATCAAAAGATTATGAAAAAGTGGTTATGAGAAACTCCATAAATTACATCTCGTTCACCACAGAAGAGGATGCCTTTGCCCCCTATGGAGACAAAGAGAGCAAGATGAGCCCAAAAGATATCTATTTTCTTTTAGGTGAAGATTTTGCTTTGGATGAGCTTGTAAAGGCCCTTGAGTTTGTTGCCAAAGTGGGCTATGGCAAAGATGCTACAATAGGTAAGGGTAGGTTTGAATTCACTAATTTGGTTGAGCAAGATATCTCTTTTGATAGTAAGACCTACATGGCTCTTGGCCCCTTTGTCCCAAATGATACGCCATGTGTAGAACTCTTTTATGAACCATTTACTAGGTTTGGAAAACTGGGTGCATCAAGGGCCAATACAAACCCTTTTAAAAAACCTATTATCTTTGCAGACACTGGCGCTGTTATCTGTTTTGAAAAGAGGCAGAGCTTGCAGTTTGTCGGCAAAGCTATCAAGAATATCTCTAGTTATGAGGATGTGGTGCATCAAGGCTATGCTATCGTGTTTCCAATTAAGGATTTTTCTTGATAGAGAATGAACAGATTCTACTTCAAAACGGAGAGAAATGATGAGCAATATTGTCATAGATAAAAATAATTTAAACAGCTACAAGCTAAAAATTACAGCCCTAAGCCCAGTGCATATTGGAACAGGCGAGGTATACGAGCCAACCAACTATGTGATTAATAACAATCTCTTTTATCTGTTTGATGAAGTGCTTTTTTATAAAAGTTTGTCCGCCTTGGACAAAGACTCTTTCAACTACAAGCTTAATCTTCGTGATTATATGCAAATTATTGACTTTTATAAGGCACATCGCCAAAAAGCTATCGAGGTTGCCCATTTTGAGTGTGATGCATCTACCGAAGTGCAAAAAGCTTACAACAAACAAAAGAACGAAGATGGCACAGAAAATGAAAACTTGCTAGAAATCCAAACCACTTTTAAAAACCCAAATACATATAGGGCGATAATTCCGGGAAGCAGCATCAAAGGCATGCTAAATACTGCATTACAAATCTATCCTGCAAAGATAAAAGAGAATAATATTAGGCAAAACCTGATTGTCTCAGATGCAATATTGCTTAGTGGCGGAGTAGAGATAGGTCGAGCTAATAGAAGAGACAAAAAACCTGATAAAAAGAGTAAAGAAGGTATAAATCCAAGAATCGAAGTAATAAAGCCCAAAAGCGAATTTGTCTTCAGTATAGATTCAAAATTTACCTTTGAAGAGATTAAGCGAGCATTGGGTAGATTTCATGCTCAAAGAAAAGGTAGTAGATATAAAGAGAGCCAAAATAGTTTTATCGCAAGAGTTGGTAAAAATGTAGGAAAAGAGTATGTTGTAGACGATGGCAGAAATGTTACCAACACCTATGGAAGGCCAGCAGGTACAAACTTTTTATACAGCTCAGACACTCTTAAAGATGAACAATTTGGATGGATAAAGATAGAGCTTATCTCTGAAGATGAGTATAAAGAATCTTTAGAAAATATTCAAGCCCAAGAGAGGGAGTATTTTGACAATCTAAAACAAAAACAGAAAACACTAAAAGAGAAGATACAAAAAATCGAACAAGATGCAAAAGCAAAAAAAGAAGCGGCGAAAGCTGCCCTAGAGGCTGAGGCAAAGAAAAAAGAACAAGAAGAGCTAGCAAGGCAAGAAGCCTTAAGCAAGCTCTCTCCCCTTGAGAGAGAAGTAGAGATGCTTTGTAAAGAAAATCCCTCGAGTTCAAAAGATGTTCTGTTGTACCAAGCTATAGAAAAGGGCAAGTTTGCAGATAATAGAAAAGAAGCTCTAGAGTATCTTTGTAAACTTATGAAAGAAAATGGCAATTGGAAAGAATCGGGCAATTTTCCCAAAAAAGTAAAGCGCACCAAGCAAGTTATATCATGGCTTAAGGAAATGGGTTAAAATATCTTTCAAAGGAGAGAATCGTGGCAAATTGCAAAGCAGTTTTAACAATTTTGGGCATTCAAAATGCAAAATGGACAGATGATGGACGGCCAATCGTAGATAATCATGCTCATCAGGCAAGATACTATTTTGAAGAAGAAAAGACTGTTGAAAAATATTATAGCACTCTTCCTTTGTTGATCGATAGATATGCGAATGAGTATGAAATAGTACCAATTTATACAAAAGATGCAAAATATTTTAATGAAGATCTTTTAAGCAAAGAAGGAAAGCAATGTAAGTTTGATGATCATGTTTCTCTCATAGAAGAGAATGAATATTTTGAAATCTTTAAAAAAATAGACATGTTGGTAGATAAATATGATGAAACTATAGTTGATTTAACC
>DSAK01000055.1 GCA_011372825.1 Campylobacterota bacterium
CTTCAAAAATATCTCTAAAGACTTCTTGTATGTTTGTTTTCTTTTGATGTACAAACTGCGTTGATAACTGCACTTGTATCACGCAAAACAAAAGATTCCCCCTCTTTTATAGCTTCAAGTGAGACTATCTTTCCATCTTTGCTTATCTGCGCCCAACCTTCTCTTGTTGCTAGATTTGTCATACTATATTGCTTAGATAGGCTCTTGAAAATCTCTACCTTGTGACGAATAGTAGCTAACATTGCATTTTGAAATTTTTTGGTCTCATTTTCTGGCAAATTTGAACAAAATTTGATATGTTGCCTAGTTGCACGGGTAAAACTCTGGCGTGTTTGCATGATATCATTATAGATATACTCAAGCCTTTTTTTTGGTGCTTGGTGTTGATGGATTTGTTTTGCTTGATTAAAACGATGTATTGCTTGTGAGAGCGTGTGGTTTAAGACTTGTTTCATCCTTGCCATCTCTTCAGCAAGCCCCAATAAAACCTCTTGTTTGTCAGGCAATATCATCTCCATAGCAGCACTTGGGGTTGGTGCTCTTAGATCTGCTACAAAATCACTAATCATAACATCTATCTCATGCCCTATAGCGCTCACAATTGGGGTTTGCATCCCAAAGATTGCATCGGCTACAATTTCTGCATTAAATGCCGATAAATCCTCGCTACTCCCCCCTCCTCTTGCCAAAACTACAACATCACCATTTAGTCTATCGGCGTACTTTAACGCTTGGGCTATCATGATGGGTGCTGCCTCTCCTTGCACTAATGTATCAACTATAGTGATTTCCAAAAGTGGCCATCTTTTGTCACAAATCTTGAGCATATCATGCAAGGCTGCACTCTCTTTTGCGGTAACTAAAATGAGTGATTTTATCTCTCTTGGGATAGGTTTTTTATTTTGTGCATCAAAATACCCTTTTTGAGACAACTTCTCTTTGAGCTGCTCATAAGCAAGGGCTAAAGCGCCTTGTCCATACGGCTCGATATTTACAGCATAAAACTGATACTCACCTCTTGGCAGGTAAACACCCAAAGAGCCTTCAACAACGATATGTTGCCCCACTTTTAGTTGGAATTTCATTTTTGATACGCTAGATTTAAACATCACAGCTTTAATTGAGCTTTGGCTATCTTTGATAGTAAAATAGAGATGTCCGCTCGTATGGTATGTGGCAGAAGATACCTCCCCTTCGACCAATATATGCTCAAAAGTAGCTTCAAGAAGCGATTTTATCTTTGTATTGAGTGAGGTGACACTCATCATCCCCATATCATTATCCTAACGGTTTTTGGACCACAAAAAGTGTTGAGATACCAAGAGAAAATGATTTGACATAACGCAGCTCAAATCCACCATTTTTAAGCTCGTTTTCTAACATTGTAGTAGTCAAAAACTCTTCAATCGAATCAGGCAAATACTTGTAAGCTACATAATTTTTCGATACCAAACCACCAATTGAAGGGAGAATTTTTTTCATATAAAAATCTACTATTTTTGAAATAAAACCATTTTTTTCTTGTTTTGTAAACTCAAGTATCACCAACATACCGCCTGGTTTTAAAACACGGTAAAACTCACTTATCCCTTGAGCTCTATCTACTACATTTCGTATACCATAAGAGATAGAGACGATATCGCAACTGCTATCTTCAAAAGGAAGTGCTTGCGCTTGACCCTCTAGAAATGTTGCAAATGAGACTTTCTCTTTTGCAACTTCTAACATACCACATGATGGGTCAATTCCTATGTAATTTGCAACATTTATCTTATGTTTATCGGCTCGAGACTTCCAATAAAGCAATAGATCTCCCGTCCCACAAGCTACATCGATGATTTTATCAAGCTCTTTTTTGCCTAAAATTTCGTACGCCTTATCGCACCCTTTTTTTCTCCACTGCTTATCTATCCCAAAGCTAAGTACGCGATTTGCAAGATCATAAGTGGGTGCTATATCATCAAACATTCCAATAATTTTTTCTTGTTTTGTCATATTCTCTTACTCCATATCATCAAATCTTCGCCCATTGGACTTGCATATAAATGCTTTAATCGCAAATTGGTATTATACGATTTTTTTTCATTATCTATATTTGGGGACTGATAAACCAAAAGCCAATCTATCTTTTCCTTAAAAGCCTCCAACATCCCCTCTCCACCTTCAATCAAGATAAACGAGGGTTTACTCAAAAAGTCGAGTTTATCGCCAAACGCTACATCTCTATCTTTTATATCAAAAAGTGGGATACTTTGATCAACATCCCCTTTGGTATAAATAAAAACATCAGGTGGCATATCTCCACTCAATCTGCAATCAAGAGTGGGTCTATCTATCCTAACTGTCGAGCCACCGATAACCAACTTACTAACTCTTGCTCTTAGCTTGTGACTGTGTGTTCTTGATACAAGTGAACTTATCGTCCCTCCTGTAATTTTACCATTGGTCGTTTGTGCCAATTTGAACAATACAAAAGCCCTCTTTTGCCAAATCACAAATGGCTCTAATAACTCTTTTGCTTTTGATTCTAACAATCCTGCATAAAGAGCAGTACCAACATCTTCTATCCTTTTTGCCCCTCCACTATGTGACTTGATTGGATCTAATGTAGCAATCGTAATTGATTTGAGTTTCAATTTGGCAAGCATCGAAGCACAAGAGGGTGTTTTGCCATCATGATTGCATGGCTCAAGTGTAACATACATATCACATTTTCCAAAAAATCCTTGAGGCAAAGATAGTAAAAATTGGTGAGCTAAATGAGAGTTGTTTTTATCAAAATCTACTTTTTGGTTACTAAGAGCCTCATATCCATCAAGTAGCGCTAATACCTCAGCATGAGAATCGCCAGCTTTTTTGTGTGCAACTACACAAAGTAGTCTTCCTTCATGCAACAAAACTGCACCTACTGAAGGGTTGGGATAAGTTAAGAGTTGGTTATGCCACGCTGCATCAAGAGCTAGCTGCATATACAACTCATCCATACTACCACTCAAAATATGTTCTTGCTTTGTTGATTTGAGAGTACTCAACTCTCTTACTTTCCCCTTGTATATCTACAACAATTCCTTTGTCATCTGCACTTTTTAAGATACCTATATATTTGCCATCATTTATAATTTTGAGTTTTACCTTCTCGCCTATAGAGCTTTTGAAGTGATTTTTTGTAGTGAGTTTTCGCTCTATACCTGGAGAGCTTACTTCTAGTCTGTAAGTCTCATCAGAAACTGGCGGATTGACATCAAAATAGAGCGACAACTCTTGAGATATCTCAGCACATTTATCCAAATTCACTCCACCTTCTTGGGTTACATATACACGGTAAATAGTCTCGTTAAACTCTTTTGTTACTTCAGTATCATATAAAGATGCACCATGAGCAGTAACGATTTTTTCTATATCATCTTTATGCATCTTATTTCCCTTTTATTTCCTCTTGAATCTTTTTAAAAAGAGTCTCCATCTTTTCAATTTGTTCTGGCTTATCATCAAAGAAAAAAGTCATCTTAGGAGCTTTGAACCACCCCTCTGTTTGCTTGCA
>DSAK01000120.1 GCA_011372825.1 Campylobacterota bacterium
ACTTGTCCTCAATGTCATGGACAAGGGCAAACTATAAAAGAGAAGTGTCCTAACTGCAAAGGCAAAGGTTACCACATAAAAGAACAAGAGGTTACTATCAGTGTCCCAGCTGGTGTAGATAGTGGTAATAGACTTCGAGTAAAAGGTCATGGCAATGAGGCAAAAAATGGAACAAGGGGCGATTTGTATCTGACATTTATCGTCGAAGATGATGAGCACTTTATCCGCAATGGCAACGATATCTACATAGAAGTGCCTGTCTTTTTTACTCAAGCAATACTAGGTGAGAAAATCCAAATACCTTCACTAAATGGCGAGATAGAACTTCAACTCAAAAAAGGGACACACGACAAAGAGCAGTTTATCTTTGAAAATGAAGGTGTTGTCGATGTCCATGGAGGACGCAAAGGTAGGCTTATTGCACAGATAAAAATGGTGATGCCAACCAAACTCTCCGAAGAACAAAAAGAGATACTTGAAAAACTTCAAGAGAGCTTTGGGATAGAAAGCACACCACACAAAACGATATTTGAGAGTGCTTATGAGAGAATTAAAGGGTGGTTTACTTAAGCGCTCTTTGAGCTTTTGCCCATATGTGTAAAATCTCTTTTTCTTTGTTGCTTAGCTTAGCATTAAAATGAGCAAAGGTATAGCTAGGTAGTGGCATCCGTATCACTATAGATTTTTGTATCCGCTCACAGAGGTCTTGTTGTTTGACAGAATCATGAGTTTTAAAATTAGAAAAATTGAGAACTTTTCTGGCATCGTTGATATGCTAATAAACTATCCAAGAAGATGGGGCAATATAACCATGCCATGGCATATTAACACTACTAGAGTGACAATCATAGCATGAGTTACGCAATATGCTCATCATCTCATTTGGAGCCTCTATCTCATCTATTGACAAAGAGCTTGCGTCACTCTGTACTTCAACTACAACAAACTGCAACGCTACAAAACCAATCACTACAAACAATATAACTTTTATCGTCTAAACTGCAAAAAAAATAATCATTATATCGTACTTATTGGAAATTAAAAGCAGTCATCATGTGAGATTGGATCTGTGCATCGGACTAATCCGATACACTAAAAGCTATTTGAAACTTTTTTCTCCTATCGAAGCAACTCTTTTAGCAAATGCCGCACCATCTTTGACCTCTAATCCTTCAGTTATCTTAGCACTATCAAGCAAGATCCAAACCATATCATCAAAAAGCTCTTTATTTTCCGTTTTGGAGAGTTTTGCTATCAGCTCATGCTCTGCATTTATCTCAAGTATAAGTGGGATTTGTGGCATCTCTTGACCCATTTGTCGAAACATGTGTGCCATGCTAGCCATAGGATCTGAGCTATCTTTGAGGATACATACAGCACTATCTATAAGCCTGCTTGAAACTTTGACATCCTTTACTTCATCACCTAATGTCTCTTTGATTTTCTCAATTAGTGGCTTCATAGCTTCATTGACTGCCTCTTGTTCTTCTGGAGTTTTTGTAACAGGCGCATCGATAGTTGAGATATCTTGTAGCTTCCACTCTTTGTAACTATTTATCATTGGAGTGACTATCTCATCTACCTCTTTATCATCCATTATCAACACTTCAATACCTGCTTTTTTGTAAGCCTCTAGAAGTGGTGAAGCTTTTGCTACCTTTTCATTTTCTGCAATGATATAATAGATCTCTTTTTTCTCACTATCTCCGCGACTGATATAATCAGCAAAACTCACGAGTCCCTCTTGGGTTGAGCTTTTGTATCGCACTATATCCAAAAGCAGCTCTTTGTTGGTATAATCGCTATAAATCCCCTCTTTGATGACACGATTGTATTGCAAGATAAATATATCTAGATCTTCACCTTCAAGTTTTGAAATTGCTTGGAGTATTTTTTTTGTGGAAGCTTGTTTGATATTTGCCAAAATTCTATTTTCTTGGAGTATCTCTCTACTTACATTAAGTGGCAAATCTGAAGAATCTATAATCCCTTTTACAAAACGCAAATAAGGTGGCAAAAGCTCTTTTTCGCTATCGGTTATAAACACTCTTTTTACATAGAGTTTTACCCCACTCTCCCAATCGGCACGATAAAGATCCATTGGTGCTTTGCGTGGGATATAAAAGAGTGTTGTGTATTCATTTGCACCCTCGGCTTTATTGTGAAGATAGAGTAGTGGCTCTTCATCCCCATGAGAAATACTCTTATAAAATTCGCTATAGTCCTCTTTTTTCAACTCACCTTTTGGGAGTGTCCAAAGAGCTTTTGCACTATTTACTTGTTCACTCTTGCTAACCTCTTTTGTCTCTTTATTCTCCCCTTCACCTGTAGTTTCATCCTCTTTATATTTGAGAGTTATAGGATATGCTATATGATTGGAGTATTTTTTAATGATCTCTTTGATTCTCCATGGACTAGTAAACTCTTTTTCTTCATCTTTTAGCTTGATATAAATTACTGTACCTCGAGAGTCTTTAGTCACCGGAACAATATCAAACTCACCCGTGCCATCACTACTAAATTTATAGGCTTGGCTCCCTTTTTTTGTGATTACATCAACTTGTTTAGCAACCATAAATACTGAGTAGAATCCTACTCCAAATTGCCCTATGAGAGTGCTATCTTTTTTGGCATCACCTGTGAGATTTTCTATAAATGATTTGGTGCCTGATTTGGCAATGGTACCTAGATTGTTTAGCAAATCTTCTTCATCCATCCCTATACCGTTATCTGCGATAGAGATAGAGTTATCATCTTTGTCGATATTGATAGTGATAGCCCCACTCCACTCTTCGTTTTTAAACTTATCATCTGTGAGATAAAAATAGTTAAATTTATCCAAAGCATCACTTGCATTAGATATAAGTTCACGGACAAAAATCTCTTTATTTGAATACAAAGAGTGTGTCATGAGATGCAATAACTGCCCTATTTCGGTTTGGTATTGATGTTTTGCCATCATTTTCTCCTTGATTTTTTGGCGAATTATAATATATTTTCACTATTTTTGCAAGAAGTTTACAATATTTTTTCAATATACTTTAGTGAATTAGACTAAATATTTCCATTTGATTTGCATGAGGTTTGAATGGTGTTGCGAAGGAGCATTAAAATACTAAAATCTACTAGAGAAAAAGAACTATTTTTTAGAAGAACAAGGCATGGAGAAAATTTTCGAAGAGAATTTACATAAAGTAAATGACTGAGAAAAGTTTGAAGTGAGCTATTTGTTAAATATTTGAATTTCGATTAGTTTGCATGAGGTTTGAGGGGTGTTGCAAAGGAGCACTAAAATACTAAAATCTACTAGAGAAAAATAACTATTTGTTAGAAGAACAAGAGATTTGGAGTGAGCTACTTGTTAGATATTTAATTTCGATTAGTTTGCATAAGGTTTGAATGGTGTTGCGAAGGAGCATTAAAATACTAAAATCTACTAGAGAAAAAGAACTATTTTTTAGAAGAACAAGGCATGGAGAAAATTTTCGAAGAGAATTTACATAAAG
>DSAK01000146.1 GCA_011372825.1 Campylobacterota bacterium
GTGTTATAGGGTTGGATTTAGAGAGGTTGAGGTATTGGCGATAACAAAAACTGATTCTAATGAGCAAAGAAAGACACCATGGATTGACACCCAAAGTCTAGAAGATTTCTTGCAACAAGATGATAACACAAAAACAATAGAGGGGTATCCAGCCCCAAAAAGGGTCTACATCAAAGCCAAACGGTAGGGTTTTTATAGTTTTTAGATGGATTAGTAATAAAATAGCAAAATAACCTAAAAATAAGTTTTATTTTTAAATAAGCTATATTCTGCTATAAATTTATGACTTAAAGCAAACAGCCTAATTTTACATAGCTTTTTGATTATTTTAGGATTGATGATAACTAATGAGGATACTTACCATAGGTTTTGACGATGAATATGTCAAAAAATTAGAAACAGAGCTTGATAAATATTTTATTTGTATTGTTGACAATGCAAAAGATTTATACGATGCGACCAATTTTACAGATTTTAGACATTATGAATTGGTTATTGTCGTTGATGAGGGTGTCAAGTTTTCACTTGAGAGATATATCAATGAAGTAAAGCGCAAAAAAAGTGAAACAAAGATTATCATTTTAGCACATAATCCCAAAAATCAGGCAGTGTTTTTCAAGCTAGGTGCAGATGATGTTGTCTGTAGTCATTGGGAACATCCAGATTTGATAGCAGCTAGAGTACTCGCAAATATGCGTCATCTCTTTGGAACAAAAGTAGATATAGGTAAATTAGTCATCGATATTGCAAACAAAAAGATTGAATATGATGAGAAGATAGTTTCACTCAATGGAAAGACATTTGACATTCTTGCCTATTTGGCTTTGCGTAAACAAAGAGTCTTTTCTAAAGATGAAATCATAAACGCACTTTGGGAAGAGCCAGAGTATGTAAGTGACAATACAGTAGAAGTTGCCATAAACCAGATACGCAAACGACTTAAAAGTATTTTAGGATTTCAAGTGATACACACTGTGCGTCGTCGTGGCTACAAGTTTGCATATTAGCCTATATCGTTTGTTTAACTTGTTTTATCCAATATGGGATATAAGCTAATTCTTTTTTGAGATTTGATGGGCTGCCATGTCCTGGATAGATTGGAAAATCGTTTTTTAATTTAGAAACTTTTTCTAGACTCTTTACCATATCTCTCCCGTTAGAATAGGGAAAATCCCATCTTCCGATTGAACCTTCAAAAAGAAAATCACCACTAAAATAACATCCCTTTATCTCTATCATGCTGCACCCTGGAGTGTGACCTGGGAAGTGATGGAAGGTGACTTTGATATCTTCTATAGTATGAGTTGCATCTTCTTTGACTCTGTAGTTTGGTTTGCTAGGTGGAATCCCTTGGCCAAAGGGGTCATTTTCAAGCATAAAACAATCAAGCTTAGGTGTATAAATTGGGATATTGAGTCTTTTTTTTAAATCATCATTGCTCCATACATGGTCAAAATGTCCATGTGTATTGAGTATCGCAATTGGGTTACTACATTGAGATAAAACCCATTTGGTTGCCCCTTGTCCTGGGTCTATGATGATATCTTTGTTGTCAATAGTAACGATATAGCAATTGGTTTGGTAGGTACCCATAGGTTGGACTTTAATCTTCATGATAATATAATTCTCCTATGTCTTTTTATAGCCTATTGGAAACAGCCCTTCTTAGCGATAATGTAGATCTAAAAAAAGAGTCTACCCATAGATGTATCGAGTATTGTACCAAAAATATTTTACCTCAAAGTAATAGCGCTAGAGTTTTTGAAAAACCATCTTATGCATCTTTTTGTACTATTGTGCCAACTGATAAATTGCCAATGCGAAATCATCTAGATACTCCTCAAGGATTGGCAACCCTTGTTCATGCAATTGCGCATATAGAGTATAGTGCAATTGACTTAGCACTTGATGCAGTTTATCGGTTTGATAAGATGCCACTTGAGTTTAAACAAGATTGGCTCAAGGTGGCTGATGATGAGATAAGGCATTTTAAAATGTTGGAAAAAATCCTCCATGCCCTAGGGTATAAATATGGTGATTTTCCTGTGCATCAAGGATTTTTTGATATCGCAAAAGATACCTCCCGTTCCCCTTTATATAGAATGGCAATTATCCCTCGATACTATGAAGCTAGCGGACTTGACGTTAATCCTCAGATTATCAAAAAACTCCACAATAAGAGAAAAGATCCACTTGTTGCAGAGCTTATAAAAACTCTAGAGGTTATACTCAAAGAAGAGATTGATCATGTCTCAAAGGGTGACAAATGGTTTCGGTATCTCTGTGATGAAAGTGGGGTAAATATAGATATCTATTTTTCTATTTTAGATGAGTTTAGATTGGGGCTTGGTAATCGCAAATATATCAATGTCGAAGCAAGAAGACAAGCAGGTTTTAGTTGCGAAGAGATTAAAAAACTTGGTGCAAAAGATTGTTAAAAGGTTATAAAAGATAAAAATTATCCTTTTTAGCTCGGAATTGCTAAAATTATTGTATAATCAAACTAAATAATTTTCTAAAGAGTTCGCAATGCCAAAAAATGTTCCATTTTATCGACCTTTTATTGACCATGCTGTAGTCAAGAGCGTAAATGATGTTTTGGAGGTTGATGCCATGTCAAATGTAGATTTGCTAGAGGAGGAGTTTGCATCTTTTATAGGAGCCTCTTATGCAGTGGCAACATCAAGCGGTAGTAGTGCTATGCATCTTGCAATGTGTGCGTTGGATTTGAAGCGAGGAGATAAGGTGCTGTGCAGTATAAATACGTTTGTGGATATTCCAGAATCGGTTAGACATTTTGATGCGGAACCTATCTTTGTTGAGAGTAATTCAGATGATTATATGATGAGCATTGCCAAACTCAAAGAGGCATTAAGTAAGCATAAGAGTAAAAAGTTGCGTGCAGTGGTTGTGACACATATGGGTGGAAGGGTAGCTGATATAGAAGCTATTTATGCACTTGCTAAAGAGTACAATATCAAAGTTATAGAAGATGCAACTGATAGTATGGGTAGTCAAATAGGGGGCAAGTATGTAGGAGCTACTGGTGCTGATATGGTTGTTTTTTCTTTTGCTCCCCATTTGGTTAGAGACATTGTGAGTGGTGGTATATTGGTGATGGATGATGAGGAGTTGTATCAAAGAGCTAAAATTTATCGGAATCATGGACTCAGTGAGGCTACCCTCGAGGGATTACCCGATATAGGATACCTTTATGATATGGTCGAAATAGGGTGGTCTTATGAGATGAGTGAACTCTCAGCTGCCGTTTGCCTAGAGAGACTTAGGAGACTGCCTCAAGCAATCAAAAGAAGAAAAGAGATAGCTAAGATGTATCATGAGCTTCTTGCAGATGTTGAACATGTAAAAATTATAACGCCTTTAGATGGAGACAACATTACCCACTTTTTTGTAGAGATTGATAAAAACAGAGACCATTTCGCAAGAGAGTTAAAAAAAGAGGGTATCGATGTTAGATTGCACTATATCCCTCTAAATTTTATGGA
>DSAK01000038.1 GCA_011372825.1 Campylobacterota bacterium
AATGTAGGGACGCTACAAAGACACATTCCTATGTCATATTTGTGAATATCATATTCGACAATCTCCTCCTCTTTTGCTGTGTCTGAGTATGAAATCATCAAAGTTACTTTATCGCTTTTGATATTTTTGAGCTCTTGAAGGAGTTGGAAATTTGTAGGGAAGAAAATCCGCACAAATAGCTCTTTGTTTTGGAGTTTTGAGATGAGATTTATCGCTTCATTGAGGTACTCATTTGCTAGGGATTGATCATAGCGAAAATCCAAAATCAAATAGAGATTTTTTCCAAAAGGTTCAGGAAATAGCCCTTTTCTTTTGTTTATGCTCCTATAGACGCTCTCAAGCACCATAGGTCGCCCCATTACTATAATTGTATCATTGGGACGAATCATAGTAGCACCAGTTGGGATAATCTGCTTCTCATCACGATAGAGTGCTACTATCTTCCATTTGTTTTGGACTACAGAGCTTAAATGTCTAAAGGCATAGCTACTCCCAAAAGGGACTTGGATTTCCATGATTTCTCCCTGCCCCAAACCGATATTTTTTGCTATCACAGGGACATTTGGAAGTTGACTATATAAGTGAGCAGAGGTCAAATCGTGCATATCTATGATGGTTGTGTTGCTAAACCATTTACCTACGCAGCTATCTTCCCATTGTTTTAGCAATACAACTCTTAACCTCTCATCGATCATGCGGATATTTTTGAGTGTGTATTTTACATCTTCGATTTCCTCCATGACAATAAAGATATGAGAGTATTTTACCTCTTGGAGGATATTTTTTATTTTGCAAAAACTTGTTGGGTCTGTGTGACCAAAAGATATGTTTTTATTGTTTTTTGGGAGTGAGATTTCAGTATCATATGTCACAACATGATAATGGTTTTTTGTCACCCTTTTTTTGCTTATCCATCCGATAAAATGCTTGGCGATTGCCCCTTGGGCCAAAATCAATATATGCTTCATAAAACTCTTTATTTGGTATTGGGTACAATACGGTATTTTTTAGAAGGTATTATAACATAATGAATTTTTGTATAGATAAAACAGACTCCAAAGCTAGAGCATGCACGATAACTACAACTCACTCTACTATCCAAACTCCTGTGTTTATGCCTGTGGGGACTGTAGGGGCGGTAAAGGCTCTTGATGCACTTGATTTGCAAAGTTTTTTAAATCCCCAAATCATTCTAGGCAACACTTATCATCTCTATTTGCGCCCCAATGATAAGGTAGTAAAAGCTATGGGAGGACTTCATGGATTTACCAAATTTCCCAAAAGCTTCCTTACTGATAGCGGTGGTTTTCAAGCTTTTTCACTATCAAAAAATGTCAAGATAGACGAAGGAGGCATAACATTTGCTAGTCATATAGATGGTAGCAAACACTATTTTACTCCTCAAAAGGTACTTGATATCCAGTACAATCTAGGCAGCGATATCATGATGATACTTGATGATTTAGTAGCCCTTCCTGCTACCAAAGAGCGGATATATGCTAGTATCCAAAGGACCACAAGATGGGCAGAACAATCTCTAGCTTACCACAAGCAAAAACAATCCCAAGGTATAGGCATGAAGCAAAATATCTTTGCTATCATCCAAGGTGGCATAGACAAAGAGTTTCGAGAGAAATCAGCCAATGAACTTTGTGCTTTGGATTTTGATGGATTTGCTATAGGTGGGCTTAGTGTAGGTGAGCTAAATGATGAGATGTATGATACAGTAGAGTATACAACGCAATTTATGCCCCAAAACAAGCCAAGATACCTCATGGGGGTAGGAACACCTGAGGATTTAGTAGAAAATGTCTCAAGAGGCGTTGATATGTTTGACTGTGTTATGCCCACACGCAATGCTAGAAATGGGACACTCTTTACCTCTTTTGGCAAAGTCAATATCAAGGCAAAACAGTACGAAACAGACCCCTTACCTATCGACCCTAATTGCGAATGCATGGTTTGTCAAAATTACTCCAGAAGTTATCTAAGACACCTTTTTCGTTCGCGTGAGATAACATACTTTCGTCTTGCAACGATACACAATCTCTACTACTATCAAAACCTCATGAAACAGATGAGAGAAGCGATACTTCATGGTAAATTTGCAGAGTTCAAAAGGGAGTTTTATAGCCTGAGAAGTTAATTCTATAGCGGTATATTATCCATCATGGATTGAGTTTGAAAATGTTTTTTCTGGTTTATAATTTTAGGCATCCATGAATCCTTGCTGTAGATATCTGTTTTTTTGATAGTGCATAGAGAAACTCAAGCTATCGCTATCACTTGACACCTATATCACCCACAACATCGATTAGCTTTTTGCTAACGCTATAGAGCCGTTATGATTGACTCCTATTTCTGAAATTAAAAACACTTTATTCTCCCACTAGCTCATTAATTTTTATTTTTAACTCTTCAAAATGTTCATGATCAAAGTTATAAGGTGCTTCTTTGAAAATAGTTTGATATCCTGTTAGCACTATCTTTTTATTTTCATGAGCTTCTTTTCCCTCAACACACTTTATAAATGTTTCTACACACGCTTTTTTTGTAGCGTCCATTGTAGAAAGTATCAGATGCTCTAAATTTCCATTTTTTGTAATTGGATCGCATGATATATAGTAGTCTGCCACCCCTTCAAAACCTAGCTTTTTTATCATCTCTTTGATAGAGTTTTCAGTATTATTGTATCCACCATTTTTGGCATCATTCTTTTCAAAGTCAGAATCTAAAACAAATAAAATCTTATCGCACATTCCAGTTTGTACTTTATTTTTTATTTGAGTGTATGAGTCTTCTTTGAAAAAATTAGGTTTACCATTTAAAGCCTGAATGTTTGGTATCTCTATTTTTAAATACTCTTTACAAAAACGATTTAAAAACTCTATATCCTGAGGACCTTCACATAAAATCAAAGCGTGATTATGCTTTACCATCCTCTTACCTCTAAATCTTGTTCTAATTCATTCTGTAGGCTCTTTGCATCATAATAAATCGATTGAATCTTTTTTTCTCTATCTCTTGTCATCGTAAAAAATGCTATATTATCGTTCCTATACTTATTGTCTACAAAAGCACTTATGCACTCTTTAGAATGGGTTGTGATAAACACTTGGACATTAAACATATCTGAAAGCTCTTGTATAAATCTTGTAAAATCTACAAGTAAAGAGTAGTGAATAGCCGTTTCAAACTCATCTATACAAATCACTCCATTTTTACAATATGCAAACGAAAGAGCTATTTCAAAAATCCTTTGCAAGCCTTCTCCGTAGTTAGTGATATCTAGATTATCAGCATTTGTGTCCGCAACTACTATAAATCTTTTGATACCATCATCTATCTCGCTTAGCTCAATGTATCTTATATCACTATCTATTTTTTTGACAAATTCCACTATCATATCAATAGCAGTCTTGTTGTTTACATCTTTGTATCTTAAACTTTTTTCATGAGTTTTTAGTATCTC
>DSAK01000012.1 GCA_011372825.1 Campylobacterota bacterium
CACCTCTATAGCTGCCTACACCATCCTAAAGGCTTTTGCGTAGCTTTCATGCCATGAAGTTTCATTTACCTGACATTCACTTTTATTGGATATAGTTTCTCATTATAAGGAGGATATCTTTGCATTTTATTAAACAATTATTAAAAATCTACGCCCTCTTTGCCCTCGTTTTTTTTCTTGGGCGTTTTAGCCTTTGGGTTATCTACTTCGATAGATTTGATGATATAACTTTTTTTGAATCACTTCTGACTTTTGTCTATGGGCTTCGTATGGATACGATTGTCATAAGCATAGTGCTCGTTATACCGACACTTCTTTTAGCTCTTACGCCACAGCTTCTAGCTAAGACAACAAGCAAAGTTCTTCGCGCCTATTTTGTCGCTTGGCTTCTTTTGTTTATCTTCATAGAAAACGCTACCATTCCTTTTTTCGCACAGTACGATGTGCGTCCAAACTATCTTTTTATAGCCTATTTGGAGTATCCAAAAGAGGTTGTTTCATTGATGCTCAAAGATTATCTTTTAGAACTTATCATCTCTTTTGTGATGATGCTCTCTTTGGGATACTGGTTTGTAAAGTCCCGTTTTTCAGATTTTAATAGCGCTTATGAGACACCCTATATAGTGCGTTTGGCACTCCTCTTACCACTTTTGGTAGTGCTTTTTATCGGTATTCGCTCCTCTTTTGGACACCGTGGGGCAAATATCTCAGATGCGATGTACTCAAAAAATAGAATCATCAATGAAGTGACAAAAAACTCTCTCCATGCCATAGGATTTGCCTACTACAGCAACAAAAAAAATGGTGCAAATCTTGTGAAAAAGTATGGAAAAATCTCTCTAGAAGATGCCTATACAACTGCAAAAGAGATTTTAAACATTGACTTTAGCGACACAAAACGGCCTTTTTATAGAGCAGAGAAAACACATTTTGCAGTGCCAAACTCTAAAAATTTGGTTATTTTTATCCAAGAAAGTATGGGAGCTCAATTTGTTGGTTTTAGTGGAGGAGAGCGTGGTCTTACACCTAACATGAATGAGCTTGGTCGTGAGTATTTGGCATTTTCAAATCTCTACTCTAATGGAACACGAAGTATTCGCGGGTTAGCTGGCATGACATCAGGAACTTTAGCAATCGCAGGCAAGGGTGTCGTAAAACGCACAAAATCCCAAAATGACTTCTTTACCGTGGCATCACTCTTGAAGCCTTATGGGTATAAATCAAGCTTTATTTATGGAGGAGAAGCGCGTTTTGACAATATGAAAAGCTGGTATCTAGGCAATGGTTTTGATGAAGTGATTGAGCAAAAAGATTTCGCAAATCCGACATTTGAGAGTACTTGGGGTGTTTGTGATGAAGACTTAGTGATAGAAGCAAATGAACGCTTCAAGCAACATGCCATGAAAAATGAGAAGTTTGTCTCTGTCATGTTTTCTCAATCCAATCATGCACCTTTTGAACTCCCTGAAAACAAAATCGAGTATGTAGAAGGTGTGCCAAAACAGAGTGTCAAAAATGCTATCCGTTATGCTGACTTCGCCATCGGACGATTTTTTGAGCTAGCAAAAAAAGAGAGCTACTTTAAAGATACAGTTTTTGTTGTGGTAGCTGATCACAATGTTCGTGTTTATGGTGATGCGAGAGTTCCTGTAGATATGTTTCAAATTCCTGCAGTGATTGTCGCTGATGGCATAAAACCACAAGTCTACGACAAACTTGCCACCCAGCCTGATGTCTTAGCTACGGCACTTGATCTCATCGGCTTAGATTTGCACTATCCGATTCTTGGACATAGTATCTTTAGTGATACAAAAACAGATGTTGCACTTATGAAGTTTAACGATACCTATGCACTTAGAAAAAGGGATAAAATTGCCATCATAGAGCCAAATGTAGCACCACAAAGCTATATCTATAAAGATAAAAAACTCCTCCCAACAGAACATGATACAAACCTAGAAAAAGCGGCCTTAGCTTTAATAACTATTTTGGAAGATATGTATGATAAAAAACTTTACAGATAAATTGCCACAACTCTCACAATACAAACTCATCTTTAGTGTTGCTGTTTTTATGACAGCGGCTATGAACTTCTCGTTTTATAAACATGTTTTAGAGGTCTATGCTTTTGATGGTATTGGAATTCTTCATTTTATCTCTTTGCCTTTGCTACTCATCGCTTTTTGTACTTTTTTGTTCACACTGCTGAGTTCACGCTATACAACAAAACCACTCCTTATTTTTGTCCTTATTGCCTCATCTTTTGCTGCGTACTTTATGGATACCTTTGATGTCGTTATCGATGATAGCATGTTGCGTAATGCTTTGCAAACAAACTTGAATGAATCTTCTGATCTTTTTACACTTAAACTTGTTTTTTATGTTTTGCTTTTAGGTCTCTTGCCCTCTTTTCTTCTCTACAAAATGCCACTTGCGTATGGTTCTAACAAGAGTGAGTTTTTTGCAAAACTCAAGGTTTTGAGCATAACACTTGGAGTGATTTTGCTTATAGTTTTTAGTTTGAGTAAATTTTATACATCTTTTTTTAGAGAACATAAGCCACTTCGTTACTACACAAATCCAACCTACTGGATCTACAGTGTAGGAAACTATATAAGCAAAAATGCCAACCCACAAAACTTTGTTCTCCAAGAGCTAGGTCGTGATGCGCACTACACTCCAGAGCGACTAGCACAAAAAGCCAAAGAGCGTCGCATTATGGTCGTTGTCGTCGGTGAAGCAGCAAGAGCTGATAGATTTTCACTCAATGGATACGAGAGAGACACAAATCCGCTCTTAAAACAAGAAGATATCTTTAATCTCTCAAATGTAAGTTCATGTGGGACTTCTACAGCTGAGTCTGTACCGTGTATGTTTTCTGTTTTTGGTCGTAAAGATTTTAACTATAAAAAAGGTGTCTCTGTCGAAAACGCGTTAGATGTTTTAGCGCATACAAATGAGATTGCCATTTTATGGAGAGATAACAACTCAGACTCTAAAGCGGTTGCTCTTCGTGTTGCTTTTGAAGACTTTAAAAAACCTCAAACAAATACAATCTGCGATGAAGAGTGTCGTGATGAGGGAATGCTTGTAGGGCTTGATACATTTATCCAAAATAATCCAGATAAAGACATTATGATCGTACTGCATCAGATGGGCAATCATGGACCAGCATACTATAAACGGTATCCTAAAGAGTTTGAAAAGTTTACACCTGCATGCCAAACCAATCAGCTTGAGTCTTGTACGCAAGAGGAGGTGAGCAACGCCTATGACAATGCGATTTTATACACAGACTATTTCCTCTCTAAAGTCATAGCATTTTTAAAACCCTACTCAAAAGAGTATGCGACAACCATGCTTTATATGAGTGATCATGGTGAAAGCTTAGGAGAAAATGGATTGTATCTGCATGGGATTCCCTACTTTATGGCACC
>DSAK01000137.1 GCA_011372825.1 Campylobacterota bacterium
GTCATTATGTATATGGCTGGTTGCTTAAGTATTGTGACTCCTTTGGGTAGAGATTCTTCGCTTAGCTCAGAATGACGGACTTGCAACTGGACTTATCACTCTGAAACATCTACCTCTCACGTCACCCTGAGGCGTTAGCCGAAAGGTCTCATATCTTACTGTGGAGATTCTTCGCTTCGCTCAGAATGACGGAGTAATACATAAGGCTTATCATCTTAAGGCTTTTCTTTTCGTCACCCTGAGGGGTAGCCGAAGGGTCTCTTATCTTACTGTAGAGATTCTTCGCTTTGCTCAGAATGACGAGCTTATCATCCTGAGGTTTCAAATCCCTAAAAATCGGGTCTATATGTAACGGCTATTCTCCCCTAAAAAAAGGGGGGAGCCTTGAAACTTAAAAGAACCTTTCATGATTTACCATCACTATATTTTGCAATTTTTAGCATGAGTTATCTAAAATCAAACTTTATGCTGCTTTTTAAGTTGCTCTTTGTAGAGTTTGTCATAGATCCTAAACGCATCTGCTATACAAAGGACTCAACGCAGGTTTAAATAAGTTTTTGATATAGTATATCTCAAAAGTGTGGGGAATAGATAGGAGAAGATACAAAAACACAAGGAGAATACTATAAAAGGGTTTGTGCTTTCCCTTACAAAAGGGAAGAACGAGGATATGATTGCTTTGGTTTTAACTAGATATGAAGTGCAGAGTTATTACCGTTTTTTTGGAGCTAGACACTCTATCTTGCAAGTTGGTCATTTGATAGATTTTGAAGTTGAAGGGGATGGTGGGCGCTTTCTTCCAAGACTAAGAAATCTCTCACATATCGGATTTCCGTGGATTTTTGAACACAATCGACTTTTGATTTGGCACAATTTCATCAAGCTCTTCGTGCCACACCTCAAAGATGCTCATGAGGTTGATTCTTTTTATTTTGATCTTTTGCTTCATGGTGCAAAAAGGTGGCACAAACAAAACCCAAAAAGGATTATTTGTGAACTCTATCTATCTTTGTTAATTTGCGAGGGGAGACTACATCTACCTCAAGATTGTTATATATGCGAAACTAAACTTGATGACTCTGTTGCCCTTATGCGTAGTTTTTTGCCTGCTCATCCACATTGTATAGATTCTAGCCCACTCTCCAAAGATAAACTTTTGGAATTTTATCAGACGAAAAAAACTATAAATCTCACAGATGAAGAGGTCTCTCATCTCTATGATATCATCCTAAAGGGTCTTTAGTCTAAGTGGTGTTGATGGTGTATATAAGGGCATTTTTACTTTAAAAATAGCATTGATATATAGGCTTAAATAGAGTTGAAATGCTCTTTATCAGTGAAGCGTGGCAATCTAGTCTTAAAAATAGCGACAAATAAAAAAGAACTAAGTTATCATAGTAGGACTAAGCCGTTGTAATCTAAATAAAAAAATAGTCATCTTTGGATTGCTTTGCATTCATCGCAATGACTGCTGATTGTCAAAATGGCTTGAGTGATAGATAAATATTTTTTGATATAATACCCCATATCAAACCTAAAGAGCTACATGAGACTAAAAGCGATTTTTACCAATAGTTTTGGCATCCTTATTTCGCGTATCACTGGACTGATTCGCGATATATTTATGGCTGGTGCATTAGGGGCATCTATCTATAGTGATATATTTTTTGTTGCCTTCAAACTTCCAAATCTTTTTCGTCGTATTTTTGCCGAAGGGGCGTTTACCCAAAGCTTCATGCCCTCTTTTGTAGCTTCAAGGCAAAAAGGTGTCTTTGCAGTTGCGATTTTCTTGCGTTTTTTACTTTTTTTGATTTTGGGGTCGCTACTAGTTACCCTATTTCCTGAGATCATAACCAAACTTATCGCTATAGGCTGGGATGCAGACACCATAGCAAAAGCAGCGCCACTAACAGCTATCAATTTTTGGTATCTTGATTTGATTTTTATCGTCACATTTTTGGCTACTATACTCCAATATAAAGAACATTTTGCAACAACTGCATTTTCAACTGTGCTTCTAAATATATCAATGATTGGTGCATTGTGGATGTTTTTGCATGATGACCCAAAAACTGTCGCACTTGCTCTAAGTATATCGGTTCTAATAGGTGGCATGCTGCAAGTTTTGGTCCATATATGGGCATTGGGGCGAACGAAGATGGCTACACTTCTTATTGGTGGCTGGAAATATAGAAAGACTAGAGACACTACCCATGAGACGAAAAAATTTAAAAAGATTTTTCTCCCTGCTATTTGGGGCAATTCTACCCCTCAAATCAACGCTTTTTTAGATACTGCTCTTGCCTCTTTTTTGGTTGCAGGCTCTATATCGTATCTTTTTTATGCAAATCGGATCTTTCAACTACCTTTGGCGATATTTGCAATAGCCACGGCAACTGCTCTTTTTCCTGCGATATCAAAAGCTATCAAAAACAACAAAATTCAAGATATGCAAACAAACCTAGCAAAAGCTTTTTGGTTCCTTGCTTTTTTGCTTGGGATATCAACAGTTGGTGGGGTTGTCTTTGGTGAAGCGATCATCAAAGTCATATTTGAAAGGGGCAAATTTACCGATTTGCACACCGTAGAGACAACAAGAGTTTTGATGATGTATATGATAGGTTTACTCCCTTTTGGGCTTGCAAAATTGTTTTCTCTTGTCCTCTATGCAACACATAGACAAGCCAAAGCAGCAAAAATAGCCACCTATTCGCTCATAGCAAATCTCATAGCTTCACTGATACTCATGTGGCCACTAGGTGCTGCTGGACTTGCACTGGCTGGAAGCATAGGTGGCTGGGTGCTATTTGCTGGAACGATAAAAGAGATCGGGTATAGAGATTTTCTCGCTATACTCCGTCACCGCTATAGCATATATTGGTTAGCTCTGATGGTAGCTTTAATCCCGATATTTAAACTTGTAAACAACTATCTCATGGCTTGGTTACAATAACATAATTAATTTTTAGCTATAATCACTACAATTCTGCCATGAGGTAATTTAGCGTATGTATATTTTTGATAGTGTCCAAAAAAAGAGACTCAAATTTGAGTCACTCAATCCCAATCAAGTCACACTCTATGTATGTGGTCCGACTGTATATGATGATGCTCACTTAGGTCATGCAAGAAGTGCTATCACTTTTGATTTGTTAGTGAGGGTTTTAAGAGCAAATGGGTATAAGACTACTTTTATACGCAACATAACTGACATAGACGACAAAATCATAGCAAAAATGAGACAAGAGGAGAAAACACTTCAAGAGATTACACAATTTTACACGGATAGATACCTTGAAGAGATGGATACTCTAGGAGTTTTGCCACCTTCGTTGTCACCAAAAGCTACTGAATCGATTGATGCTATAATATCAATGATAACAACCCTTTTGCAAAAAGGGTGCGCATATCAAA
>DSAK01000040.1 GCA_011372825.1 Campylobacterota bacterium
ATATACAGATTTGATAGATTTAACCCAAGAGTTATTTGCCTATCTTTTTAGCGAATTAGAGTTGCCAACAACACTTCCTTATGGTGAATTTGAAGTCGATTTCAAAATACCATTTGCAAAAATTTCTTACACAGATGCCCTTAGCTCCATAGGCAATGTCCCTATAGATGTTGTTAATGACAAAACAAAAGCACTAAAGTATTTGGAACAAAATGGGATAGAAGTGGATAAAAATCTCTCATTGGGTTACCTCCAAGCAGAACTTTTTGATGCATTTGTAGAGAATAAACTTATCAATCCTACATTTATAACAGACTTCCCGATAGATATCTCTCCACTAGCTAGAAGAAGTGATAGCAATCCTAATATCGCTGAGAGATTTGAGCTTTTCATAGCTGGCAAAGAGATAGCAAATGGATTTAGTGAACTCAATGACCCAATTGACCAATATGAGAGGTTTAAAGCCCAAGTAGAAACAAAAGAACTAAGCAATGATGATGAAGCGATGCACATGGACTTGGACTATGTCAGAGCATTAAGCTACGGCATGCCGCCAACTGCTGGGGAAGGGATAGGAATAGATAGACTTGTGATGATGTTAACCAATCAGCACTCTATCAGAGATGTTTTGCTATTTCCGGCTATGAAACCAGAAACATCTTTGCAAACAGATACCAAAATCTAAACTACAAAAGGAAACAAATATGAATTATGCAATAGAACAATTTGACCCAGAGATATTTGACGCTATCGAAAAAGAGCTTGAGCGTCAAACTACACATCTTGAGATGATTGCAAGTGAAAACTTCACACACCCTGCTGTAATGGAAGCGATGGGGAGTATATTTACAAACAAATACGCTGAAGGATACCCGGCAAAAAGATATTATGGTGGATGCGAATATGCTGATGTTGTAGAACAATTAGCAATTGATAGAGCTTGCAAACTATTTAACTGTAAATTTGCTAATGTTCAACCACACTCCGGAAGCCAAGCAAATGGTTCTGTATATGCAGCCTTGCTCCAAGCTGGAGATAAAATCTTGGGGATGGATCTAAGTCATGGGGGACATCTCACACATGGAAGTAAAGTGAGTTTTTCTGGCAAAAACTATCAAAGCTTTTTTTATGGTGTAGAGCTTGATGGTCATATAAATTATGATGAAGTTGCTAAAATCGCAAAGATAGTGCAACCAAAAATCATCGTTTGTGGAGCTTCTGCGTATGCTAGAGAGATCGACTTTGCCCGTTTTAGAGAGATAGCTGATAGTGTTGGAGCATTACTGCTTGCAGATCTAGCACATATTGCTGGACTTGTCGTCGCAGGCGAACACCCAAATCCTTTTCCTCATGCCCATGTAGTAACGACTACCACACACAAAACTTTAGCTGGCCCTAGAGGTGGTTTGATACTATGTAACGATGAAGATATAGCTAAAAAAATCAATTCAGCCATTTTCCCAGGGACTCAAGGTGGACCACTTGTGCATGTCATAGCTGCTAAAGCTGTAGGCTTCAAACACAACTTGAGCGATGAATGGAAAGCGTATGCTAAGCAAGTCAAAGCAAATGCAAGGGTCTTAGCTGATGTACTTATCAAAAGGGGATACGATATCGTCTCGGGAGGCACCGATAACCACCTAGTACTTGTATCATTTTTAAACAAATCGTTCTCTGGCAAAGATGCTGATGCTGCTCTTGGAAATGCTGGAATCACAGTCAATAAAAATACTGTCCCAGGTGAGACAAGAAGTCCTTTTGTTACAAGTGGCATAAGGATAGGAAGTCCTGCACTCACAAGTAGAGGGATGAAAGAGGCAGAGTTTGAGATTATCGCAAACAAAATAGCAGATGTACTTGACGATATAGAAAATACCGCCTTGCATGCAAAAATCAAAGAAGAGATGAGAGAATTAGCAAACAAATTTGTAATTTATACTAAACCAATATACTGATTTGATGACTAGCAACCAAACAGAAGCTCGACTGTTAGAAGATATATATACCGATCTCATAGCTAGACTTGATACTTCGCACTATTATATTAAAAGAGCTTCTGTAGTTGAAAAAATACTCTTTGATAACCGTTCATTTTATCCTAAATTTGAGAAAATTGATGAGCCTTTCAACGATACCCTTTTAAAACAGCACCAAAACAAAGAGCTTATAGTCGCACTTTGCTTACTAAAAGATGGCTACACAAATAGCCTTGTTATTGAGTACAAAGGAAAAGAGGTAAAAAAGTTTTACTACACCATTAGGCAGCTTTTTTCGCATATCGATATCACAGAGTACTCTATATTAGAGGGAAAAAGAGAAAGCCATATACAAGTTTTTATCAAAACCAAGACAATTGCACTCCAAGAAGCAGAGGCAAAACTTTTGTCAATCTCGCAAATGCTAAGCCTTAAGCTTCCAAAAGAGTGGCAAACTCTACCTAGTACCTCACTGCCACTACAGTACAACATCGTAACTCTACCATACAAGTTACTATACTAAAAATAATCCTATTTAATTACTATCAACACTCCCTAAGCAAGAACATAAAATGACAATACTTGAGTATCGGAATTGCCTCTATCTGTTACTAGCAAATATACTTCTCTTTGAATAGATCACCATAAATACAGTAATGCGAGATTTTATTTTATAATGCACAAAAAACTCTTGACATTCGGTATTTTATAGTATTTTTAAAAAGCTATTGTGTTTTTTAGTATGAAAACACTGGTCTATTTGAAATTTTTAAAATCAATCAGATAAAAATAACTCTTCTTATACCTTTGTAGCAGGGCAAATTGTGAAGGATTATAAGATGATGATTAAAGACCATTTCTTGTGCAACACAACCATAAAAATAATTTTAGCATAGCTACTTCTCTTTGTAGTCTCAAAATATACGCCAAAAGACTATAAAAAATATAACATTTTTTGGTATGATTCCACAAAATTTCAACTAATAGGTGCTTAGGATGTATCAGAAGATAAGAGTTTTTATTGAACATAAGCTTTTTAATCGCTTTATTATTTTATTGATAATTCTTAATGGTATCACTTTAGGGCTTGAGACCTCAAAGGATGTAATGAGCAATATTGGAGATGCTCTTATCACTATCAACACTATCATTCTAGCTATTTTTGTCGTTGAGATTGTTTTAAGAATCTTTGTCTATAGGCTCTCATTTTTTAAAGACCCATGGAGTCTTTTTGACTTTTTTGTTGTGACTGTATCGCTTGTTCCTGCTAGAGATGGATTTGAAGCATTGAGAGTTCTTAGAGTTTTAAGGCTCTTTAGATTAGTAACAGTAATTCCTCAAATGAGAAAAGTAGTAGCAGCTCTTGTTGCAGTCATTCCTGG
>DSAK01000069.1 GCA_011372825.1 Campylobacterota bacterium
GGGTATGTTGATGTGAGTGCAGATAAAGACTTCAGAGACTACGGGACATATATTGATGATTTTACCGAAACCAATATAGATGCACGGTATACCCTCAATAGTAGTACAACGCTTAGGGCGAGATATTCGCTCAAAAATCAATCAGCTTCATCTGATAGAGAAGATAGAGATGATTTGAGACTTATAGTCTATTATAATTTTTAAGGAGTTATGTGATGAATAAAAAACCGATGACCTTAACGGCAAAAGTTTTATGGGGGATGGGGCTAGGGATTGTAGTTGGCTTGATAATGAATATTTCAGGTTTAAATGATCCCGGCTCTTTTGTAAATGAATATATCACTAATGGTCTGTTTTGGCTTATTGGGAAGCTATTTATATCTGGACTTATGATGTTGGTTGTTCCACTTGTATTTTTCTCACTAGTAACTGGCGTAATAGGGATAGGAGATATCCGCTCGCTTGGCAAGGTTGGTGGGAAATCGTTTGGACTTTACCTTTTTACTACAGCTGTTGCTATAACAATTGCTATTTTATTTGGAGTAGTAAGTGGTATTGGTGGGTCTGCTCCAATGGCTTCAGGGGCAGAATTTACAGCCAAAGAGGCACCATCTCTAGCTCAAGTCCTTTTAGATATCGTCCCTACAAATATCATTAATGCTATGGCTTTAGGCAAAATGCTTCAAGTTATTTTTATAGCTATTATTTTGGGTATAGCGATTTTGATGGTGGGAGAAAAAGCTAAACCAGTTGTAGAGCTATTTGAGATTGGAAACGAATTGATGATGAAGATTGTAAATATCGTCATGGCGGTTGCTCCATACGCTGTTTTTGCACTTTTGGCAAAAGCGATTGCTGATCTTGGATTGGATTTATTACTTGATTTGGGCGGGTATGTTATTGTCTTGATTTTAGCTCTTTTAACGCATCTATTTGTCACTCAAATGGTGCTTCTCAAAATCCTATCTGGGATGAGTCCTAAAATATATCTCAAAAAAATGAAAGAAGTTTTTGTATTTGCTTTTAGTACTTCAAGCTCCAATGCAACGATTCCAATCACACTCAAAGCAGTTACAGAAAAATTGGGTGTAAAAAATTCAGTTGCGTCATTTTCTATCCCATTTGGTGCCACTATCAATATGGATGGAACTGCAATCATGCAAGGTGTTGCAACGGTATTTATAGCCAATATTTACGGTGTTGAACTTGGTCTCATGGGGTATCTCACAGTTATTTTAATGGCTCTTCTTGCATCTATTGGTACAGCAGGAGTCCCTAGTGCTGGACTTGTGATGCTCTCTATGGTATTTATCCAAGTTGGCATACCAGTAGAGGGGATAGGGCTTGTTTTAGGAGTTGATAGGTTGCTTGATATGGTAAGAACTTCGGTAAATGTCTCAGGCGATGGGGTTGTTTCAGTTATAGTTGCAAAAAGCGAAGGGAAGCTTCAAGAAGATGTGTTTAATGATATGAATCTAAATATGGATGAAGAGATCACTATCGACAGAGATACCGAAAAAAATATTGCCGATATGCTTGAGGGGTTTGAAAAAAAATAATTTCATAACACATAACAAGCTCTAAACACATTTGCGGTATAATCATTGCGATTATTATGATTATAAAGGGAGCAAATGTTGCTTTTTACACCTGGTCCAACGCCTGTTCTTGAATCTGTAAGACAGGCGATGGCAACTCCGACACTACACCACAGAACGCCCGAATTTGAATCTATTTTTGCTCAAGCAAGAGGAAAAATGATAGATATGTTTGGGATGGATGAATGTGTATTTTTGGCAAGTAGTGGCACCGGTGCCATGCAAGCTTGCATGCTTAATTTATGCCATACAAAAGCACTCACAGTTAAAGCGGGTAAATTTGGAGAACGATTTGGCAAAATTGCCGATGCCTTGCATATCCCAAAAGTTGAACTAAGTTACTCATGGGATACTCCTGCATCAGTTGAAGATATCAAACAAGCTCTCATTTCAAATCTTGATATAGATGCAATTTTTATCCAAATTTGTGAGAGTGCAGGTGGTTTGCGTCATCCGGTAGAAGAGATAGCCAAGGTAGCTAAAAGTATCAACAAAGATATCATGGTGATTGCTGATGGGATAACCGCAGTTGGAGTTGAGCCAATTGATACTACCCACATCGATGCACTTATTGCCGGTAGTCAAAAGGCTTTTATGCTCCCACCAGGATTAGCGATGATAGGTCTCTCTAGTGTTGCAGTTGATAAGATCGGAGGCGGAAGAGATTTTTATTTTAATCTAGCAACAGAGATAAAAAATCAACAAAAAAATACTACTGCATGGACAGCTACTACTACACTCATCGCAGGATTAAATGCGATGTTAGATGAGATTGAAAAATCAGGTGGCAGACAACACCTCTTTAGCCAGACAAGAAAAAGAGCAAAAGCGACTTTAGGGGCACTTAAGGGGCTCAATCTCCATATCTACCCATCAAGTCCAGCATTGTCTATGAGTACAGTTATTGATGATGACGCTGAAGCTATACGAAAACTGCTCAAAACAAAATATGGGGTCAATATAGCAGGTGGACAAGACCATCTTAAGGGGAAGATATTTCGTATCAATCAAATGGGCTTGATACCAGTACACGAGAGTGCATGGGTTGTTAATGCTATAGAGCTTGCTTTGGATGATTTGGGGAGAAGAGATTTTGATGGGACAGCAAGTAAAATCTTTAGTGAGATTTACTTTGAGGAAAACTAGATGATTTTTGAACATGAAATCCCAAGTGGTTCAAAGCTCTATTTTGGAAAAACAGCAAAGATAAAAAGAGAAATCGAATCTAATGCTGCTATGCTTTTGACGGCTAAGGGTTTTGAAGAGATAGTAACACCCTTTTTTTCGTACCATCAGCATGATAGTTTTGAAAATCAAAAGAGTCTCATAAGGCTCAACGATGACCATAACCATGAGGTGACATTGCGTGCAGATTCAACTCCAGATGTTGTCCGAATCGCAACTAAAAGATTAGGTCGGAGTATGGAGTCAAAAAAATGGTTTTATATCCAACCTGTTGTGACATTCCCAACCAAAGAGCAGTACCAAGTTGGCGGAGAGATATTTCAAGGGAGATTTTCTGAAGCACTAGAGGTTACTATCTCGTTGCTTCAAAAGCTCCAAATTGAGCCTATATTGCAACTTGCAAATATCCGTATACCATACCTACTCAGTAACCATTATGGACTCTCTTTGGAGCTTATCAAGTCGATGCATATAGAAGCTATCTTAAAATGTGGTTTACCGTGGATTGATAAACTCATCTCTATACACACTCTAGAGGATTTAAA
>DSAK01000006.1 GCA_011372825.1 Campylobacterota bacterium
ACTTGCACTTTTTGGGATAAAAAGCCTAAGAGGTTCTAGCTCAAAAGGTGGGAGTGAAGTTTTCCGCCAAGGACTCAAAGCACTCAAAGATAATCAAGAACTTTTACTAACTCCTGATGGACCGAGGGGTCCAAGGCACACTTTGCATGAGGGGATTATCGCTTTGGCACAAGCAAGTAAACTCCCTATTTGTATCGTCTCAATCTCTTCAGATAAGTACTGGCAACTAAATAGCTGGGATAAATTTATGATACCAAAACCATTTAGTAAAGTTGTATTTCGTCTCCAAAGTATCACACTAGAAAATCTCAACCGACAAGAGGCCAAACAACTGCTACAACAAGCAATGCTTAAGTATACCATGACATGATAAATCTTCCATTGTATATAGATGATTTTTTAAATTACTTAGAACAAATCCGAGGATACTCCCCTCAAACTGTAATAACCTACCAAATTGCACTTGATGAGATGGTGCGATTGTCCCACATAGAAAACGATTCAAAAGGCAATAGGCTTGATATAACGCAGCTACGGATGCATATAATCAAAAATAACAAAAAAACGATAGCCAAAAAACTTAGTGCCATAAGGTCTTTTGTAAAATACCTAGAAAACCAACGACAAATCACGCTTCATATCCATCCAAATGACTCTATAAAAGTACCAAAAACACTCCCTAAACCGGTTAAACAAAACCATATTCATGAAGTCCTCAAAGAGGCTTCACTCCAAGAACAACTCATCATAGAGATGCTCTATGGGCTAGGACTTCGTATAAGTGAGCTCTCCTCGCTCAAGCTTGACTCTATCAAAAACGATTGGGTGAATGTTGTTGGTAAAGGGAATAAAACTAGAGAGGTTCCATTACTGGCGCATACAAAAAACCTCCTTGAAAGATACAAACTAACCTACCGGCCAAAAATCTATCTCTTTGAAAAGGGAAATGCCCCCCTCAATAGTTCACAAATCCGTTATCGGCTTACAAATTGTTTTAAAAGACATGGTATCAAGATGTCACCCCATCAACTAAGACACTCTTTTGCCACGCACCTTTTAGACAATGGAGCTAGGATAGCTGATGTGAGTGAACTCCTTGGTCACTCTACCATGGCTACAACACAAATTTACACCAAGTTAAGCACAAGTAAAAAACTCACAGAGTACCTCAAAGCCCATCCGCTAGCACAACCGCCCAAATTAAACTAACGGTTATCTATCAATCAAGTGTTGACACTTTTACCTAATTGTGACTCAACAGAGGCTATCTTTGAGGTGAGTCTATCTGAGCAATTTTTGCGTATATCAAACTTCAAATTACCATAAACTCTCTCGCAATCCCCTAGTACTTGGTACGACTTTTTGATGATTTCGAGTGCTTGATCGATATTTTGAGTCTCTATCACTGTTCCCATTGGTGTTAACTTATAATTTACACCACTCTTGTCAATCATGTCAACTATCTTACTAACATACCGTGAGACTGATGAACCATCTCTACACTCATTTGATATTGGAAACATACTAAACTCTAACAGAAATGATGTTTTGTTTTTCATCTACTAACTCCTTGATTTGCTTCTGATAAATATACCCCCTAATTAGTGGCGGTATCTTAGCGATTCTGCACCAATCTTTGAATCGTTTTGACATCACTGTCTTTATATATGGCGAAACAAAGAGCAAATCTCCACTCATACCTATAGCCCAAACTCCACCAATTACTATATCGCCACTACTGTTGTCTATATGTTTGCGTTGTTTTGAGCTTAGCAAATACCCTACTCTCTTAAGTAGTATATCAACAGCTTTTGATTTGTAGTTTTTATTTTTGAGTAGCGCAATAACTAGCTCTTGTTCTTTAAAAATGATTTCATAATTCTCTTCAAGCATAAGAGCATCACTCTTGATATACTGGAGACTTTTTTTTATCCCCTCTTTGTATTTTGCTACTAACTTATCTGAAAAATGTACCCTAAAATAGTTTCTCTCATAATTTTCATCACTATTGGTACTATCTATAAAATAGCTCTTATTGCCCGCCCTTAGATACTCCAATAGCTCCTCTTTGGAGTACTCAAGTAGTGGTCGAACTAACAGATAATTGACCTTTTGTGTAACCTCTCTTAGTCCTACTAGCTCACTCGCCCCTGCCCCTTTGGTAAGACGCATCAAAAACCACTCTAATTGATCATTAAGCTGGTGAGCTGTAAGGAGAATATCATAATTGTGTTTGCTGATAAGTTGCTCAAAAAAACTATACCGAAACTCTCTAGCTTTTGCTTCAAAATCTGAGTCAAACAGTGGAGCTTTAGTACTAAAACACTCAACTTTGTGTGCATTAGCTAACTCTCTAGCATAGACTACCTCATCAAAACTCTCTTCTCTAATCCCATAATCGACAATTGCCAAATCACATCTGACTTTACTATCGTGCAAAAGAAAAAAAAGTGCACTAGAGTCAACTCCACCTGAAAACGCAAGCAAAATCTTTTTTTCTTTCAAGAGTGTTAATATCTCTTCTTTGAGTTTCATGCTACCTCTAGAAGTCTCCCTAAGAGTTGCCCCCCGACCAATTGGGTGATATGCACCTTGTATCTCCTACCAAAAACCACCTCTAAATCTGATGTATCATTGATGAGAATCTCTCCATCTATATCCCTCTCCCATATTAGTGGTCTTGCACTTAGGAGATATTCATGCTCCTCACTGGTGCCATCTACTACTGCTATGAGAATTTTGTCAACCATTTTTTCCAATGCACACAAAACTACCTCTGAAGCAATCTCACCTAAAAACTTTGTGCGTTGCTTAATTACCCTTGGAGGCAACTGCTCCATCTTGTAAGCTGAAGTTGACTCTTCGTTTGAATATGCAAATACATTGACCCTATCAAACCCAAAATCATTTGTATATTGACACAACCTATCAAATGCCTCTTGTGTCTCATGTGGGTGACCTGCAATGAGTGTAGTTCTAATAAAAGCATTCTCTTTTGCTTGCATATACTCTAAAAGGGCTTTTGTTTTCTCTTCGTTTGCTCCTCGTTTCATCACTTTTAGCATCCTATCATCTATATGTTGAATAGGCATATCATAGTAGCTTTGAAACACTTTGGAATCTGCAATGGCATCTATAAGCTCGAAGCTAGTTGTGCTAGGGTAGAGATAGAGTATCCTTGCACTCTTGACCCCTTCTATCTTTTCAACTGCACCAATCAGTTTAATAAGCCCATCTTTGATACCCATATCACGTCCATAACTTGAGCTATCTTGAGAAATAAAGCTAAAATCCCAAAACCCTTTGTCAACTAGATTTG
>DSAK01000092.1 GCA_011372825.1 Campylobacterota bacterium
AAGCGTATCAAGCTTAGTAGCATCACTAAACTTATTTGGATCCCTATCGTACACGCCATCAACTTTTGTAGCCTTGATGAGTAATTGCGCCTCTATCTCTGAAGCCCTAAGGGTTGCTGCTGTATCTGTGGTAAAGTATGGATTTCCTGTGCCACCAGCAAATATAACAACTCTCCCTTTTTCAAGATGTCTTCTAGCGCGTCTTACGATAAACGACTCGCCAATCTCATGCATATCGATTGCTGACTGCAAGCGTGCCTCAAGTCCTATATGCTCCAAAGCCTCTTGTATCGCAACTCCATTTATAACAGTTGCAAGCATCCCCATATAATCACCACTTGTCCGCTTGATAATCCCATCAGCAGCAGCACTCACACCTCGAATGATATTTCCACCACCAACAACGATTCCAACTTCTATGCCATTGCTTGCCAACTCTTTTATTTCGTTTGCGATAAAATTAAGTATCTGAGTATCGATACCATAACCATTCTCGCCAGCCAAAGCCTCGCCAGAAAATTTTACTAAAATTCGCTTTGTCACACCAGCACCCTTGTAAGAATTTAGCGCGATTATACTCAAAAACGATTTAGAAAGTGTTGAAGGCTACACTCGTAGCAATTTCAATGGGTCTATATACTTAGAATCTTTTGTCGCTTCAAAAATCAATCTACTTTTCACCTTGCCCACAACATAACCTTGTCTTATCCTTGCTCCTGCTTGAATAGTGGGAGCTATCTTTGATAATCCAGCATAAACTGTATGCATATTGCCGTCATGCGCTACTACAACTACTTTTCCCAACATACTACTATCACCCGCAAATACTACTTTACCATTTAATACACTAGCAACATTTGCATCTCTATTTGGTGCTTGAAGGGTGATTGATTCGTTAAATACTTTAATTCTATATATAGGGTCCTCTTGTGTGCCAAACCGCTTAACTACTTTTGCCCCCTTTATAGGTGAAATCGTTTTAGGTCCTCTATAGTTATAGACACTATGCGGCTGATAAGATGAGTTAATCTGTCGCACTCTTTGGCTTGGAATACTTGCCTCAAGGGTGCTTAAGTCTACTTTTTTACCTGTTGCTTGTTCTTGTTTTTTAGCAGCTGCTTGTTGCGCTCTAAGACGTTTTTTACGCAATGCCTCTTCTTTGATTGCCTCTTGTTGTGCTTTAGCTCGCCGTTTTGCCTCTTGAGCCTCTTTTGCCTGTATTATATTCAGCTTTGCCAAAGTTGAACGAAGCTCATTTTGTTTGTTTGCTACTTCTTTTAATTCTCTTTGGTATCTAGCTTCATCTTGGTTTAGCTTGGCTATCCATTGCTCTTTTTTCTTCTTTTGTGCGATTAATAGCTCTTTTTTCTGTGCGATATTTTCAAGTGTTTTTTTCGCATTTGCAAGGTCAATATCTTTTTGTTTTTGGGTTTTTTCTAACTCTAGGATGTCATCACTTAGCTGATTGAGCATTTTTGTATTATATATTTTATATTGCTCGTACACTTCTTTTGAAACGACAGAAGCAAAAGTAGGCTCACCTGTCTGCTCCAGTGCAAGTCCCATAGAAAATTGTTCAGAAAAAAGAGAGATAAATCTAGATTGCTTCTCTTCTAGCTCAATGGCTGTTTTCTGGATGAGTTGTTGCGCTTGCTCAACCTCTTTTTCTAACGCGACTTGTTGTTTTTCCATTTGAGCATATTCACTCGTTAGCTTATCTATATTCGCTTCAAGTGCTGCTATCTCTTTTTCTCCATTTTTGATATTTGCTACAATAGTTTCAAGCTGTTTACTTGCCTTTTGTTGGGCGGCTGTAGTTTGCTGAAGCTGTTTTTGAGATTTGCGAATCTCATCAGCAGTTGTGGCCAAAAGAAATGTTATCGGTAGGATAAAAGTTAATAAAAGAGTTTTCACTCCTCGGTCTCCTTTGCACTAAAGACAACAGCAAATACTGAAACTATAACTATAAACAACGCACTTCCTACAAGAATCAGCAAATCATTGGATTGAAATAAAAACATTTTATTTTGAATCATCACATCAACGCCACTTGATTGTGCCCAACCAAATCTAAGATAAACAAATAACAAAACAATGAGTACAGCTGCAATAAGTGCATCAAGAAGTGCGATTTTAAACAATACCCCGCTTCTTAGCATCAGTGGAGCTCCAAAAATCTCCATTACCTGCATCCGCTCTTTATGCTTATAGCCCCAAACTTCCATTTGTTTGATAACCAAAAATAGACTAACTATTACCATAAAAAATATAAACACCTTGAGGGTAAACTTGATAAAACTAAAGAGTCGATAGTTTGACCCATAGCTTGAGCCAAATGTCTCTACCCGTTTTATCTTGTCGCTTGACTTGAGTGTTTGCTCTACCTTTTCTAATGCTGATGTATCAAGATAATTTGCCAATTTGACACTATAAAAGTGTGGCAAGGCATCCAAAATCTCTTGAGTATCCTTTGGTGTTTGTCCTGCTGAAACCTGTTTTAGAATTTCATTTCGCTCTATCTTGCTTGCGCTTGCTACCTCCTTGTTAAGAGCTTGAAACTCCTCTAACTCCATTGGCTCATTTGCAACAACGAGCATAGCATAACCCTCTTTGAGTCTCTCTTCATAGCTATGAGTCATTCGATCAAATACTAAAAAAAACTGAATCCCTAACAATATTGCCATCATAGGCAATATAAACATTATATGCTCTTTAATGAACTTCATAGACACCCTTATTTTCTATAATAAAATGGCGATAAGGCAAAGAGAAAACAGTTGGTATTTTGTGTGTAACAACCAATATAGTAGTCTCAAGCTGAGAACAAGCATTTTCCATCAAATCCCAAATCACATTAGATGAGTAATCATCAAGGTTTCCTGTTGGCTCATCTGCTAATATAACGAGAGGGTTTTTTGCCAAAGCTCTTGCTACTCCTACCCTTTGCTGCTCTCCACCACTAAGTTCCAATGGATACCTATCTCCATATTCGCCCAATTTAACATGCCTAAGCAATCTTTGTGCTTGGGTATGCTGGACATCTACACTATACCCTGCTATCATTAGTGGCAATACAACATTCTTTGCGACCGTCCATTCATTAACAAGTTTATAGTCTTGAAATATAATCCCCATATGTGTACGCAACTCTTGGAGTTTTGGTTTAGATATGGTAGAGATATCAAGTCCTCCCACCATAAGGCTCCCTTTTGCTGGTCTCATGTGACCATAAAGAGCTTTAAGTAGTGTCGATTTGCCACTTCCACTAGGTCCAGTGATAAAGACAAATTCTCCTCTTTTGATAGAGAAATTTGCA
>DSAK01000034.1 GCA_011372825.1 Campylobacterota bacterium
AATGAGAGAAGGGTTGCGTTTGGAGAGTTGGCATCACACAATGAAGCCGTACCACAAGGCTATAAAAGACTTATCAAATGGATAAAATTCAACAAGTGGCTCTATGAAACAATGGTTCGCAGTAAAATAGTACATCTAGTGCCAGAATTATTGTTAAAAGCATATGGTCGTGTGAGTGGGATTGTGTTTTCTAAACTAAGTCTTTACAAAATGTAAATTAGATAAAATAATACTTAAATAGCAAAATGAGAAAACCAAAATGAAACTAAAAACCCTAATCCTTACAAACTTTAGAAGCTATGAAGACTTCACTATTGATTTTGATAAAAAACTCAATGTAATAGTGGCAGAAAACGGTATAGGTAAAACTACTATACTTGATGCCATAGCCATAGGCTTTGGTGCGATGCTCAGTCGTATGCCAAATGTAAATGGCAAAAGCTTTGAAGAGAAGGATTTGAGGTTTTTCACTACAGAGGCAAACAAAAAAGCTCCATATATGAGAGTGGAGATAGACACCTATGAAAATATCTCATGGGACAGAACACAAGCCAGAGACAAATCAAACCAGACAAAATCACAAATACCGCAAGGCAAACAGCTCAAAGAGTTAGACAGTTATATAGACACTTTTATAGATAGATACAATGACTCTATAAATGACTTTGAACTCCCTCTTATCATGTACTACGGTACAAGTCGTGCGGTGCTTCGCTCACCCCTTAGAAAGACAAACTTTAAAAAGTCTTTTTCGAGGTTTGAGGCTTTAAGTGGTTCGCTCAATGCGGATTCTGATTTTCATAGGCTTTTTCAGTGGTTTGATGCTATGGAAGATATGGAAAGAAGAGCTATAAAAGAAAAAAGAGATTTTGATTTTGTGTTGCCAGAGCTTCAAGCTGTGCGAAATGCTATCACCACGATGTTGCCAGAATTTTCAAGCCCACGAATAGAGACACGACCTCTACGATTTATGATAGACAAAAACATAAATGGACAAAAAGTAGCCTACAAGATAGACCAGCTAAGCGATGGATACAAAACAGTGCTTGCCATGGTGATGGATATAGCCGCACGAATGGCGGAGGCAAACCCCTACATGCTAAACCCACTAGAGAGTGCTGCCATAGTGATGATAGATGAAGTGGACTTACACCTGCACCCAAGATGGCAACAACATATCCTAATAGACTTACAAAGAACATTTCCAAATGCTCAGTTCATAGTCACCACACATAGCCCACAAGTGCTCACAACCGTAAAAGTGGAACATATACAAGCGATTGTACTAGAAAATGGGTACTTAAGAAAAAAGCAGTTTGACTTTTCTTATGGGACAAAAAGCCATGAGATGCTAAAAAAGATACTAGGGGTAGATGAGCGACCACAAAACCTTGAGATAGTACAAAAACTAAATGAGTATTTAAATCTAGTAGATGAAAATAAATATGACACAGAAGAAGCCAAAACCTTAAGAAATGAGCTTGACAGCTGGGGAGCAGGCAAAGAAAAAGAACTCTTAAAAGCAGATATGGACATAAGACTCAAAGAATACCAAAAAGGCAACAAGTGAAAAAAGTAAAAAAATCACAAGTACCTTTAAAGCTGAAAGAATATTTTGTACAAAACCCACATGCCAAATGGGAAGATGACTTTAGAAACAGCTGCCAAGAGGGATATAAAGAGATAGTAGAACAACTGAAAGTTGATCAAGGCGGTATTTGTTGCTATTGTGAACTAAACTTTTCTGATAGTTCAAATGCAAGAGATGATTTTAGGGTAGAACATTTTCACCCAAAAAGTGATAGCAGTGATGATAAAAACTGGGACTTAGACTGGCAAAATCTCTTTGGGTGTTGTCATGGTGGAAGTGACAGATATGTTTTAGGACAAACAAGATTTATTGAAGAAAATAAACATCGACACAGTGATGTACTAAAAGGCAGTTTGATCTGGGATGATGAGATACTAAGTCCTCTTGAAATACCTGCATATCCAGCCATCTTTAAGGTGATGTCTAGCAGTGGAGAGATGAGAGTGATAGAAGAAAATTGCCCACCTGAACTAAAACAAAAAGCTCTAAATTCACTAGATGAAAAAAAGCTAAATTTAAACACTCCAAAACTAAAAGAGTGGAGAAAAGCAGTCATAGAGAAACTAAGAGAAGATGTAGATAGCTTTGTAAGTACGGGAGTGGAGATATCTGATGCAGTCAATACAATAGTAAATGCTCAACTCTCAAAAGATAGCCATGGAAACTACCCTAGTTTTTTTAGCACAGTTAGGAGCTATTTTGAAAATGATTCGGAACTTTATCTCAGAAGTGTGGGTTATGATGGGTGAAGTATTTAGAAGAAAAGTGAAAGAAAAATACACATCTAAACAGATCCCCATACTAAAACACCAGCTACTTCAAATACTAAAAAATAGTAGTAAAAATGATGGTGTAGTTGTAAGTCTTCAAGGAAGCTGGGGAATCGGCAAGACATTTTTTTGGATGGATTTTGCAGAGCATACATGGAATGAAAATCAACATGTATATATCTCTCTCTTTGGCAAACACTCCCTTGATGATATCAAAAAACAGATAGTCCTAAAAGTCTATGATAGAAACAAAATAGCAAACTTCATAGATAACAATCCCATTATTGGGAAAATCATAGAGACCAAATGGGGCATAGACGCTTCTATGGTGGCAAATGCTTTTACAAATGAGACTTTTGAGGGTGTGGTGCTTTGTTTTGATGATTTTGAGAGAATATCACCAAACCTAAGTATCACAGAAGTTTTAGGCTTTATAGCAGAGCTAAAAGAGCAACACAAATGTAAAATAGTGCTCATAAACAATAACAACTCTCTTAAAGAACATGACGAAGTAAATCACAGCAAAACCATAGGCAAAGATGATGAGGGCAACACAAAAGAGCTACACATCACCACTAAAACAAACAATCAAGGTATCTTTGATAAGTACAGTGAAAAGATTATAGATTATAGACTTTACTATGGACCACATGCAACCGATAATCTCGACTTAGTTAAAGACGAAGCATTGCAGTTTGTAAACTGGGAGCTTGTTGAAGAGTTGCTATCGCAAGTAAACGACACCAACAAGCAGTGCAATATACGACTTATGAAGCAGCTCGTCTCAAAGCTTAGACTTTTTGAAAATGCAATCGTGCAAGAGACACATGAACGAGTGTCAAATAGTATAGTAAAGATAATTTTTGAATCTATTTTTGAGATGCAAAAATTTGAAACAGACAAGTTTGCTTTTGCAAGCATTGCAAATA
>DSAK01000165.1 GCA_011372825.1 Campylobacterota bacterium
ATAAAAGATACTTAAGTTTAAAAAATACGCTATAATCAACTAAATGATATGAAAAAGGAGCGATATATGCTTATGGGTGTGAGATTTTTAATGCCGTTTTTTCTCTCATTGACATTTCTATATTCATCAACTCTTGAAGTGTACCAAGATGGCGCTATCTATACTGTACCTAAAGATACAACATATCTAGGTTTTACAAAAGATATCAGTGCAATATGTGGCACGAAATCGCTAGATATAATTTCATCAAACCAATGCTTAGATGAAGATAGACTTTGTAGGGAGCACAAGAAACTTCAAGATTTGATGCTAAATCAAGATGCCCTAAGTAGCACTTTGCAAACTCTGAGTCTATTTGAAACAAACTCACAGTCGCAAACTCCAAATACAAAAAATTGGATTGAGGCTGCAAGAACACTAGGTAAGCAAAAAGCGATACTTAAGCATGAGATAGAGGCTTTGAATCTTCAAATTGCTTCATCCAAGGCTAGTTTTATGAGACAAGCGCCATCTATGACTTACTTTGCTCTTGATAAAGATGGTTGCAACGCTCCTATTGAGATAAGGTTTCCTTATGGTCAGATAGGGTTTGAGCATCATTATAGAGCCGATATTCTCACAAACAAAAAAGGACGAATTGTCCATGCATTAAAAATCACCAACAAAAGTGGTATCGATATCGATGCAAAAGATGTCAAACTCTTTTATCGCACTTTAAAAACCCATATCCCAGCTATATCTTTTTCACCATGGGTTATTTACAAAGAAGCACCAACCCCACAACCTCGTGCTGTTTCAAGGGTGATGAGTAAAGAGGTAGCTTTTGCTAAGGATGCAATCTCATCAGCACCTAGTGCAATCTATGAAGATGCAAGAGAGTATCGTCTCAGAGATTTACACCTCCCATCTACAGGGAAACCTATAGAGGCTTTGGTCGCAAGAGAGGAAGTGCCTCTTGAATGTGCCACTTATGTTTACCCTTATGAGTCTATCCGCCCTTTTATGGCGTGTAAATTTGAGCCAACAGTTGAGATTGAATCTCATCAATGGGAGGTAAGAGAAGGGGATAAGGTGCTAAATAGTTCAGCTACAGGACGATATCAAGATGGGAGTTATACTATCTTTGTAAATACAAATGAAGAGATTTTAGTCACACGCAAAAGAGTTATCCCAAATGATAAGTCAACAGGAATTTTTGGTAACATACTCAAAAAACAAGATGGATTTGAAATCAAGCTACTAAATAAGTCAAATAAAATTCAAAAAATAACCGTCGTAGAGAGGCTTCCTGTCTCAACAACTGATGAGATTTCAACTAAATTAATCTCGATTGATGGTATTGAGAAAAATAGCTACAAGCAAAACAAAGAGGGGCAACTAGATTTTGAGCTTACACTCAATCCTAGAGAAGAAAAAAACATCACAGTGCTCTTTGAGATATCGCACCACAAGGATATCACCCCTAGCTATTGAGCGAATTAATCCATTCTTGAAAATCGCTATCGCTAGGCATTCGCCAATCGGCCCTTGGATTGAGGCTGATTGTCCCAACTTTTGGTCCATCTGGCATCGCATTTCTTTTAAATTGTTGGGTGAAAAAGCGGGTCAAAAATAGTTTGAGCCATTTTTTGATTGTCGCCTCATCGTAGTGGTCTCTAAATGCATGTTTGGCTAAAAATAGTATTTTGTGTGGAGTTGCACCATATTTGAGCATATGATAGAGGAAAAAATCGTGTAACTCATAAGGCCCTATAATCTCTTCGGTTTCTTGAGTAATGGTATCATTTTTAGATGGAATAAGTTCAGGAGAGATAGGGGTATCTAGGATATCATCTAGTATGTCTGAAGCGATATTTTGATCTTTGAAATCCTCAATGATATACCTGATGAGAGTTTTTGGAATACCACTGTTTAGTCCATACATGCTCATATGATCTCCGTTGTAAGTGTTCCATCCAAGGGCAATTTCGCTCATGTCACCAGTCCCAACCACAAGTCCGCCCTCTTTGTTGGCGGTATTCATGAGGATTGTTGTGCGAACTCTTGCTTGTACATTTTCAAAAGTAACATCATGCAGGTTTTCATCTTGTTGGATTGCTTTAAATTCAAGTTTGACAATAGGGGTGATATCTATCTCTTTTAGCTCTATCTGCAACGATTGACATAGTCTATGAGCATTGTTTTTTGTTCTATTTGTTGTCCCAAAACTAGGCATTGTTATGGCTATGATATCTTTCTTGTCCCAATTCATAACCTCAAAAGCTTTATTAACGACTAGCAGAGCTAGAGTCGAATCAAGTCCTCCAGATAAACCAATAACAGCTTTTGTTATCTTGGCTCTTTGCATTCTTGCTATGAGGGAATGGGTGAGAATCTGGACAATCTCATTGCACCTTTGTTTTTGCTCTATTGGCGCCGTAGGGACAAAAGGATGGGGTGGTATATGGCGTGTGAATTCGATAATTTCTGGTGTGTTACTACATACGATTTTTCTATTTTTGCTCTGAGGTGCATCGCAAAATGTTGATTTATTGACCCTTAGCCATGACAATTTTTCTAAATCAACTTGTGCAGTTATGAGTTGTGATGTTTGTGCAAATCTCTCACTCCTAGCAAGCACAGTACCATTTTCAGCAATCAATCCATCACCACCAAATAGTGTATCTCCTGTTGACTCCCCAATCCCACTTGAAGCATATGCATATGCACATAGTGCTCTAGCACTTTGGCTTTCGATGAGATTTTTTCTGTATTGTGCCTTGGAGATTAACTCGTTACTTGCTGAAAGGTTGAGTATCAGTGTCGCCCCATTGCTAGCTAGTTGATTGCTAGGTGGAGTGATAGCCCACAAATCTTCACAAATCTCTACTCCAAAGGATAGCTCTTTTGTGTCATGAAAAATCAAATCATTACCAAAAGGTACTTCCTCTTTAAAAATGGTAATTTTTTCTATTGTGCTATCTTTGCCACTTGTAAAGTACCGTTTTTCATAGAACTCTTTTTTGTTAGGCAGATAAATTTTTGGCACAACACCTAGTATACTGCCATTCTGTAGAACCGCTGCACAGTTATAGAGTCTATCGGATTCAAATATCGCTAGTCCCAAAACGATGATAGTGTCTAGTTTTTTTGTCGCTTGGAGTATGTTCTGGAGTATTTCTAGCTGATTAGTATAGAGTGTTTGATTGAGAAACAAATCCCCCATAGTATAGCCAGTGATGCAAAGCTCAGGAAATAG
>DSAK01000020.1 GCA_011372825.1 Campylobacterota bacterium
ATCGTATATTTACACAAAGTGGCACTAGTATATTGATGGATTCTTCATTGGAAAAAAGCTCTTTGGTCCATTTTTTGAAGATACAACAAAGACTTTTGAATGCTAGAGTTAGGGTGCCACAAGTGTTTGAGTCTAGCCTTGAGCTAGGTTTTGTATTGCTTGAGGATTTTGGCTCTACGCATCTATTGGACATATTAGATGAAGAGAATCAAAAATTGTACTATAAAAAAGCAATCGATGAGATAGTACAAATCCAGCAAGCAGACGCTACAGGGCTTTTGGTGTATGATAGAGAATTTTTGATATTTGAGATGGATTTGTCTATAGAGTGGTATCTTAAAAAACACCTTGGTGTCGTTTTGGACAGTAAAGCCAAAGTGGAGCTACAATCACTCTTTGGCTTGATTGCTGATGATGTTTTGCTCCAGCCACAAGGGGTGTTTGTCCATCGTGATTTTCACTCAAGAAACATTATGCTTGATGCCAATGGCAAGTTAGGTGTTATAGATTTTCAAGATGCAAGAAGTGGAGCGATAACTTACGATTTGGTATCTTTGCTCAAAGATTGCTATTATGAAATTGGGCTAGAGGCAAGAGAGGAGTTGGTACTCTATTTTAGAGATAAAAAGGGGTTAGATGCAGATGATAAAACTATCTTGAGATGGTTTGATATGATGGGGCTACAAAGGCATATAAAAATTTTGGGTATATTTACAAGGCTTTGCTATCGCGATAAAAAGAGACAATATCTTCAAGATATTCCATTGACTCTTAGATATATCAAAGAAGTTGCCTTGAAGTATCCTGCTCTCAAAGCACTAGATAAATTGCTGATGGTAAACTAAAAGAGTTTTGATTTTTTATTTTTCTATCTAATTCTAAAGTATTAAAGACTACAATACCTATTTTAGGCGAGGAGTATCGATGTTAAAAGTTTTGTTTTCCATGAAAGTAGCTGTTGTAATGCTTGTTTTGTTTGGAGTTTTGGTCGGGGCAGCAACTTTTATAGAAAATGACTATGGCACACAAAGTGCAAAAGCTCTTATTTATCAAGCTAAATGGTTTGAGTTGTTTTTGTTTTATTTCATCGCCATTGTAGTTTATAATATAATAATATTTCGCTCATACCATAAAAAAATGGCAATTTTTATATTTCACCTCTCTTTTTTGGTGATAGGAATTGGTGCATTGATGACACGGTATGTTGGATTTGAGGGGATGATGCCTATTCGTGAAGGGGCTACAAGCTCTACAATGTTCTCAGATACAACGGTACTCCAAGTCTATGGAGATAATCAAGGCAAAGAGGGTAGCATATCTCAAGTACTATGGCTCTCTTCTTTTTTGCCAAATAAAGTTTCACAGAGTTTTCATGCAGGAGACAAGAGTGTCAAGGTGAAACTTTTGGAGTATTTTCCAGAAGTAGAGCACATTCTTGTTGAGGATCCAAATGGGAAGCCATATCTAGAGCTAATGGTTAGCAATTCAAAAGAGGCGCAAACTTATCATCTAGGACTAGGGGAGACAAAAGAGATAGATGGCGTTTGGTTTGCTTTTGGAGCACCTTTGTTGCAAGATACTCAAGGGTGGAGATTTGAGCAGACATCAAAAGGGCTTATTTTTGAAGCACCTTGGGATGTTGAGTCTATGAAAATGGATGACCAATCAAAAGATACTTTACCAAAAGACCAGACCCATCTTTTTGATAGTCGCATCTTGTATCAATCCCAATTTGGTTCCATTGTTTTAAAAAAATTCTATAAAAATGCAACACAAAAAAGGGTTGCAAAAAGTCTAAAGCCTAGCGCTATATCTCCTCAGTGGGCACTTTTTGAAGTAGAAGTTGATGGTAAATCTCAAGAAGTTGAGTTACCATTTGTGCAAGGCGTATCAAGCCCATGGAAAAAATTACATCTAAATGGAGTTGATATCGCTATAAGTTTAGGCTCCAAAGCTATTGAGCTTCCTTTTGCTATCAAGCTTGATAAGTTTAAGTTAGAGAGATATCCCGGCTCCAATACCCCATCATCTTACGCTAGTGATGTTGTGCTTGTAGATCTTGAGGAGAATCTGACGATGCCTTATGAGATTTACATGAATCATGTCCTTGACTATAAGGGGTATAGATTTTTTCAAGCATCTTATGATGCTGATGAGCGAGGGACAATACTATCGGTCAATTACGACCCTGGAGCGAGAATGACTTATATTGGGTATTTTTTATTGACTTTGGGGATGGTATGGGCATTGTTTACAAGAAATGGTAGATTTCAAACTCTCTGGCGCGAAACAAAAAAGCTTCAAGGAAGTCTAATTTTGGGATTGATGGTTGCAATTGGCTCGACAAATCCTGCCTGTAGTGCTTCTCCTCTCATCACTCCAGAGGTTCAAGAAAGTATATCAGGCTACAATTCAAGCCATATGGAGCAATTTGAAAAATTGGTTGTACAAGATTTCCAAGGGAGAATGAAGCCTGTTGATACTATGGCACGCGAAGTTGTCTCAAAGGTTTCTGGCAAAAAAAAGCTATTTGGACTCTCTGCTACAGAGATATTTTTAGGTATGATGCTTCAACCTGAAATCTATCAAGAACTTCCAATTATCAAGATAGGTCATCCTCAAATTGCACTTGATTTGGGTTTACAAAGAGATGTAAAGTATGCAAAATTTGTAGATTTTTTTACCCCCGATGAGGGTAAATATAAGCTTTTTGATCCAGTAGCACAAGCAAATCAGAAAAAACCACTCGAAAAGAGTCAATATGACAAAGAGTTGATTTTGATAGACGAGAGGATTAATGTACTTTATAGAACATTTATGGGTTCTTTGTTTAGAATATTTCCGATACCAAATGACCCAAACAATACATGGGTTGCCCCACTTGATGTGATGAAGCAACTTCCAGCAGAAGATGCAAAAATAGCTGAACTTACTACTGCTAATTATTTCAATCAAGTTGGTCAAGCAATTATATCAAGTGAGTGGAGCAAGGCAGATGAGGCGCTTGATTTTCTCAAGAAATTTCAACATCTCCATGGAAGTGCTGTAATTCCACCAAAAAGTATTTTAGCGTGGGAGATTCGATACAATAAATGGGATATATTTTCATCACTTGTCCCTTTTTATCTGTTGCTAGGCATTTTGATATTGGTTGTTGCTTTTATTGACCTTTTTCGGACAAAAAGAGTTAAAAGTAATACAATATTTAGTATATTACTTGGCGCTGGATTGACAAT
>DSAK01000010.1 GCA_011372825.1 Campylobacterota bacterium
AATATTAATTTTTTCTCCTCATATAAGCCAACTATTTTAAAAAGAAGTTAGTCTCAAACTAAAAACTTATAGTTGCTTATAAAATCCAGCCTAATCGGCGCAAAATGAAATTGAGATAAAATATCAAAAATACGTGCCATCACAAGAGGTTTAATGATGGCAAGGCTATTCGATTAGGAGTTTCGTGAGAGAAATATAGGTGTCAAGTGATAGTGATAGCTTAAGTGTCTCTATCCTATTGTGTTGCAATTTGTAAAAATTGATTGCTTTGTTGGTAGCGACTATCATTTGCCCATCAAAGGCTATTTTCAATAAATAGTGGCTAAAACACTTAATTTGGCACAGCAAAATATAAACAAGATTAGAAAAAGAGTAAAATGAAAATGACTAGTGCCTAATGCCTTTAGTTTTGGTGGATAAAAAAGATAGTATAAGATTTTGGTTAGAAACTACTATAAAGGTATCGCCTAAAGATATAAATATTCCCTCAACAGCACCTTCAAGACAAGTTTTTGTGTATCAAGTAGGTTCAAGTGTTAAAAAAGTCGCTATAAGCTTCTTTAAGCTATCATGAAGGTTTACAAACGAAAAGCTTGTTTATATATATGGATAACGGGATAAAAAACAAACGACTTCAATCAAAGCACTACTATCTTAAAGAAAAAACACCCTATGAATTTGAGTAGACAATGAAACAAAAAGGAAAAGATAAACTTATAAGCCGTGAACTTTATAGCAAAGAATTAAATCGTTTAACTGCTTCAAAAATATTGAGCATCGCAGCACTTAATGGTGCAGTTGAGATAAAGTATTTAAAAAATGGTGATGTGGAGCATCTTTCATTTACTACCTTTTCAAGTCCAAGCTGGGATTTGACAACGAGGGAGTGTTCCTTTGTGTTTAAAGAAGAAGAACTTCCAAAAACTATGCTTGCTGCACAAGATTTCATTTATGATAGTACGGAAACTATCTACACAAAAGAGCCTCACGAAGTGCTTGGCGAGATAGCCTATATCCATGATACAAGCTATAATTTACTCTATCACTATGACCCAGATGGAAGGTGTGAAGAGATAACTATCATAGCTCACACCAAAGGTGGCCAACTCAAAAGATATATCCTAGGTTTTGAGTCAAACAGTGATGGCATAAGAGTAGATTTGAGTATCACTTCAGAGGAGATAAGCAAAGTTTTTATATCCAAATCACTTAATGAACAAAATCTAGTAATATATTCAAGCTTTGATGATAGATATATCTACACAAGAAAAACAGTTGACACGATAGGGGAAAATGGCGAGATTTCAAGGCTTCATAGTTCAAGCTGGATAGAGGTGTATCAAAGAAATAAAAAAGAATCCATAGACCTTAGAGAACATGAGGATTATTTTTATATCAGTGCTTTAGGGCTTTGGGGAGATCGGTTTGCTATTTTAAAAAAAGAGCATTTTAATCTGATGGATGATGAAGATCAAAAGAGATTCTGTGCTTATAGTGATGCTTTGGTGAGACATCTTAAGACCCTCTTTATCAATAAAAACTTTGCACACATAAAAAGATATGAGTTTAGTGATGATGAAGATTGCCAAAAACTACTGGATAGCTTCAAGCAAAAAGGGTACGAGGTTGAACAAGTGTATATAGAAGCGTCAGAAAATGGATGGCCACCATCTCTGTTTATCCACAAAGCTTCAAAAGGTGGTATTGAGATAAAAATTGTCACACATAATGACTGGGGGATGGAGGAGTTTGTGGTAGATGTAGAGTATGATGGGAAATTTGAAGATAAATAAACTATGACAGATAAAAACCACACGCTTTACTCTCTACTGCCTTTCTTGCGTATACTGTTTTGGATCTTGATGTTTAGATTGAAAATATCGTATCAAGTGAGTAGATGAATTTTTGTTAAAACAAGTGAAGCAATTAACAAACATGGAACACCTGAAAAATTTAATAGAGACCAAGGAAGTCAATTTTACAAGCCAAAGCTTTACCAATGTGCTAAAATAAAACAACGCTCGATAGCATAAAGAGGCTTCAAAAACTCTCACGATATATTCAGATGGTGAAACTAACCGATTTTTAGGAGTTATCTTTTTATCTCAGGTTGATGAAGAGAGTTTGCTCTATTTTGAAGCAGATGGTTTAAAGGCTCTTTGGGAGATTATGGTGATACTTCTTGTTGGGCTATTTATAAAAGGGGCTATTTTTGGTGCTTTGATGAGTAGGTTTTATGAAAAACTCTTTAAACTTTAGTAGTTAGGAGTGTGTAGATAAAAACGCTCTAAAAGTTTGAGATGAAGAGGCTGGTAATGTTTAAGTGCTGTAATATTTTCTAAAGGAGTCAAAAAAAATGAATCAAAACTGCAAACTATTAGACAATATGAAAAATACAAAACTACTTAATATCTATGAAGATGGGTGTACAAAGGTGGAGATAGAGTATGAAAAAGAGGGTTATATAGAAACTCTTCTTATCCATGCAAGGGTAGTTGCTAGCATGGGGCATTATCACCAAAAGTTTGAGCTAAGCAAGGGGAAGATAAAAGGGGACAAAAAGCCTGTCTCTTTAGAGCTATGGGATATAGAAAGCATTAAATCTATACAACTTTTAAGACTCACACCTGCGTATGATGAGCTTCATAAAATAGAGATGGTTTTAGAGAGCAAAAATGGTAATCTACTCAAACTTACTATTGAGCGTTTTGATGATGATGAAGAGGAAAAATACTACACAATCTCTCAAAGCACCTTAATCTTTGAGCCAATTTGCCAAGAACTTTTTAGTGTAGAGAGCTACAAAAAACATCTTGTCATTGCTTTGAAAGCTCACAGTGATCAAAAAACCCCTCATGGCTTGCCCTATAGTTTTCATATCATCAGTGTTGCAACTGAGATTATCAATGCACTCCCAACTGAAAATATCTCAAATGAAGAAGCCAACATAGCAATAGCGTGTGCATTGCTTCATGATGTGCTTGAAGATACCACTTATCCACTTTTAGACGAAGAACTTCACCCCATGGTACTAGCTGGTGTTCAAGCTCTTACAAAAGACACAACACTCCCAAAAGAGGAGCAGATAAGTGATAGTATAGAGAGGCTCCAAAAACTCCCACGATATATTCAGATGGTGAAACTAGCCGATAGGATTACAAACCTAGGCATACCACCAAGCCAATGGAGCAAAGAGAAGATGAAACAGTATCAAGCAGAA